>DAONEL010000111.1:6060-8691 GCA_035403045.1 Bacteroidales bacterium | reverse complement strand
GCCCAGGCCGTGTGGCAGGCATTGCACGACAGGCGCTGATGAACGTTGCCGCGGCTGCAGGCTTCTGCCCGGGGCTTTGATATCATCTGAGAGCCATTGAGTTTCAGGGTTATTTTCACCTGGCCGGCATCATCGACGAAAGTGTTAGACAAAGGCAGCCCACCGTCAGCAGTTTTTATGATGCGTGTATTCTTTGTATCATATTTCCTCAGCCAGGCGATGAGTTGAGCCTCGCGGTCGGCTTTGTCAAATGTGGTTGTCGAACCGGGTTTTCCGGCCGTGTGGCAGTCTTCGCATCTCACTTTAACAGCCTGTTCCTTGTGGGCATAAAGGTGGCCGTCACCCATAAGCTCATACGAGCCGTGGCAGTCGATGCATGAAAGGCCTTTTTCGTGGTGAACATCGGCGCTCACAAAGGTGAAAACCCTTTCATCAGGCAACTTCCTGAATTTCGTGGTGGCCTTGGCGGGTATGGCCTTAAGCGTTGTTTCATGCCAGCCTTCATAGTTCATAGAGATACGCCCTGACCGGCTGTGACAGCTCAGGCATTTATCATTGGTGATGTTCAGGTCAATGGCCGGGTGAAAGTGAGGAAGCGTGGTATCGCTGTCTCCCCGTTTTTGCTTTGCAAGCAACTCTTTCTGCGCAGAACCGTCGTATGTAAGATGGCAGGCATTGCAGCCACCGCCGCGTTCGAGCCACGAAGCGGTTCCTTTGTTAATTTTTTCGTTACCCAGATGACAACCGGCACACAGGTTCCTGAGATGCATACCGGCTGCCGAATGGCCAAGTTCATTCACCGAAGATATCTCATCAAGGTCGTGTGTTTCGCCAAATACAAACCGGTCAACAGTGATAATTCCCGATAAACTAGACATCAGGCTGTTATTGACCCGAGGAATTATCTGCGGATGACAATTGGCTGTACCACAGGTTTTTGATGCATTGCTTAGGTTGCCGGGTACAGGCACCATATTCCGGTGAGCAGTTTCTTTGCCGGTAGCAAATGGATCACCAAGATGGCAGGAATAGCAGCCGGCTACCTGTTCTGAGTGAGATTCACTCAGTCCCTGCATTCCGCTGTGGCAGAGCAGACACGATTCCGTTTTTCCTTTTTGTGATATCAGCGCAGAAAAATCCTGAATATCAGCCTGGGCAAATGGATTGTATAGCCTGGCTGTTGGTATTGAGGCATCATTTTGCCAGGGCCATTGCCACTTCCAGTTTTCTCCCCTGAAGAAAAACCCGGTTACAGTCAGTAAGCCATATATAATGAGAACTACAAACAGTAGTCTTTTGAGATAAAGGCGCCATGACGGTTTTATAACAGGAATAAAGTATATGATAATCAACAGGATAAGAGAGCAAGCCATTATGACCCAGGGGAACGACAGCCAATGCAGAATTTCCTGCAGCCCGACAAAATACCAGGGGCCTTTCATCACGCGTTCGTTCAACCCGTTGAATGGCGCACGAAGAAATACGCTCAATATCGCAGTGGCTGCCAGCACGATCACGAAAGTCTTCACCTTCACCCACACTGTCCGGGCATGTTCGAAAACCGACAGGAATATGATAATGGTTGCCGTTGCAACATGCTGAATATAAATAATTTGCCAGCTGTTTTCAGGGCCAATAAAGGTTAGTTGCAGTGGTTTGCCCAACAACGGAACCGATTCGAGCAACGTCGATAATATCCTTCGTGCCTGCTGGCTGTCATTGTCAGCTTTGAGGATAAATCCAGAAATCATCACGTACACGATAAAGGCGATGGAAAGTGTCAGCCTGAACCAGGTACCGCGCTTGCTGATGTTATTTTCGGTTGACCTCTTGAAATGGTCGTAAACATGCAGCACTGAAAAAATGAGGAAAAGCTGGGCGCTCCAATAGTGCAGGTTGCGGACAAATGATGCCGGAGCGTTGGCAATCAGTATTTTAGCTATCGAGGCATAAGGGGAAGTTATATCGTAGGGAATACTAAGGAAAATGCCTGAAACCGCACAAACAAGCAGGCTGGCAACAGCTATCCAGCCATAGGTGTCGAGGTAAAGTAGTTTCCTGATTTTCTGAAAACCGGCCACGGAGACAGTATTATTGTCCAAAGGTATTATTTAGCCGCATAAAAATTTTTTCAGGCTTAAATTTTCAGGCTCCGGTTGTGATTCGGCACCAGCCATAGTGTTGAGCACTTTGGTACGGAATTTCCAGCAGGTCATCTGGCGCAAGGAGAGCCTGCGGGCGTATTCGTAAGTTGAGAGATTATTGTTGCCCCTGCACAGATTGAAGGCAATGTAAAAGGCTTTGCTCACCGGAAATTTGCAGTTGTGAAAGATAGTTCCCGTGGTGGCCGATTCTTCTGTCTTGCAGCGGGTACATCGGCGCGAATAGGGAGTTTTCCCGTGGCAGTAATTGGTGTTCCCGCACTTTTTGCAGGTATAGCCGTCGGACCATTTCAAAGATGCAAGAAACGACAGGCAAGCCTCATCATCATGAAATAAAGTTTCCAGCATTTCAGGTGAAATATCAATTTCGGGCTTTGCCATCTCTGCGTAATAATTATGCAAAAGTATAAAAAGTGATAATATTGCGATTCAGGTGATATCAAAGCGATTTATAATTGAAAATATTGTA
>DAONEL010000111.1:0-5960 GCA_035403045.1 Bacteroidales bacterium | reverse complement strand
ATATGACGACAACCATTCTTCTCATTGTTTTCGGTGTAATCGGTGCCGGTATTATTTACCTGTTCCTCACTGCGCGGAGACTGAAAAATATGCCTGAAACTCCCGAAAGCACAAAGATAGTCACCCTGAACCCGGTAAATTTTCAGCAGCAAACCAAAAGCGGCCTGGTGCTGATCGATTTCTGGGCATCGTGGTGTATGCCCTGTAAAATGATGGCTCCCATTTTGAATGAGATAGCCGAGGAAGCAGGCGATAAAGCAAAAATAGCCAAGGTAAACGTTGAAGAATTCCAGCAGCTTTCGGCAAAATTTTCGGTGAGAAATATTCCCACGCTCGTCCTGATGAAAGACGGGAAGGAAATTGACCGTTTTGTCGGGGTTAAACCAAAGGACTTCCTGTTAAAACAATTAGCTAAAAATCAGTAATATATAAATGGAAAATAATTCACAAACCGGCAACACAAACGGGAATCAGGAAGTGAAAATACAGCGTTCGATGAGGGAAGCCGTAAGATCGGCTTCATTCTGGAAAACGATAGCCGGTATTTCCGGAGGCATATTGCTCGGTTATCTTTATTTCCATTTTGTTGGTTGCAAAAGCGGTTCCTGCGCCATCACAAGCAATCCGTATATGAGTATGCTCTTTGGCGGAATCCTGGGATTGTACATCACCAACAGCCCTTGCAGCAAGGGTAAATGCTGATTTTCAATATTTTAATTCTGGTAAATGATCCAGCTGCCTGATTTGGAATCAAATTTACAGGCAAGCTGCTCAAGATTCTTATAGGCCGGGCCTTTAAGAACTCGTCCGCTCCATCCGTCAAACTCCGAACCGTGGCAGGGACATTTCAGGATGTCTCCCTCAATGCTGGTAATCATGCATCCGGCATGTGTGCATTGAGCAGAAAATGCTTTGAGCGATTTTTCATTCTTAGCAATTATACAACCTTCCATAATTGTAATTCCCTGGGCGATATCGCCGGGAATTTTTAGCTCTTTCCTGTTGCCATTTACAACCTGGTTCCTGGCCGAAATGCGGTACCATAAAACTGCCAGGGCCGCTACTGACAAGTATCCCAGCATGGAAAAGAAGCTTTTGCGTGATATCTTGCCGGCAGTATTCATTCACAGTTGATAATTCGGGTATCAAAGCTAATTGATAAAATCAAATGACGGTGACCATGAAACCTGATAAAACATGATTTGAATCAGGAAATCTGGTGTGGTGGATCAGTATTTATTATGAGATTTTCAATTTTGAATTTGCTTATTGAAAATCAGCATGATAGAAGCCGGGGTAGTAATTTGAAAAGATTCTTATTAGTGATATAATGCAAAGAATATCAATAACATACGACATATATATAAAATATGGAATATATCCATATTTATAACTGTCAGAAAAACAGATATTTGCAAACCGGTTTCTTTTGCGAAGCAAATATTGAGGATATATAGATTTTTATATTTTTGCTTGCATTGTTTATACAAACACTGTAAATCCGGCAAATATAACAGGTTAAACACCTGTTTCAAAATGAGTTAACAATCAATAATTCTCCAATGAAGAGCAGGAGAGATTTTATCAAAATAAGCGCCCTCGGTTTGGGTGCGACAGCCGCAATCGGCGGGACGGCCAAATTGGTTTTTGGCGATCCTGTTGCCGATTTTCTTGGCGATACCGGTGATGAACCATCGCCTTTGAAGCGGTTTCCAACTTACTGTGAAGTCTGTTTCTGGAAGTGTGCCGGCTGGGCGCATGTAAACGAAAATGGCTCAATTCAAAAAATTACAGGCAACAACGACGATCCGCAATGCAACGGCAGGCTTTGCCCGCGTGGCACCGGCGGAGTTGGCATGTTCACCGACCCCGACAGGCTGAAAAAGCCGCTCATTCGGGTGATCAAAGACGGTAAGCAAACCTATCGTGAAGCCAGTTGGGAAGAAGCACTTGGCATCGTAGCATCAAAAATGAAGGACATCAAGGCAAAATATGGCCCTGAAAGCATGGCGCTTTTTTTCCATGGCTCATCAGGCAATCATTTTTCACACCTGATGAAAGCCTATGGAACATCTAACCTGGCTGCTCCATCATTTGCCCAATGCCGCGGCCCGCGCGATGTTGGCTTCGAAAAGACTTTTGGTGAATCAGTCAGCAGCCCCGAAGTCACCGACATCCGCGATACCAAATGCCTGGTTCTTATTGGTTCCCATATCGGGGAAAACATGCACAACGGACAGGTACAGGAGATGAGCCAGGCCATTGACAACGGTGCTGTTATCATCACCGTTGATCCACGTTTTTCTACAGCCGCCTCCAAATCAAAATTCTGGCTGCCCATCAAACCATCAACAGACCTGGCCCTGCTGCTTTCCTGGATACATGTCCTGATTTATGACGAACTCTATAACAAGGAATATGTAGCGCAGTATTGCGATGGAATTGCCGAGCTCAGGGAGCATGTGAAGAATTTCACTCCCGAATGGGCTTACCCGATAACAACCATCAAACCTGACCTTATCCGTTCCACAGCCCGCGAAATGGCCAATGCAGCGCCTTCGGCCATCATTCACCCCGGCCGTCATGCTGCCTGGTATGGCGACGATGTGCAGCGTACCAGGGCGATTGCTATACTTAACGCATTGCTGGGAAGCTGGGGTAACCGTGGCGGATTGTTTTTCAAGGAAGGTATTAAGCTACCCGAATTTCCGCATCCGCCTTATCCGACACCGTCATGGTCATGGCCGGAACTCAACAATGGCAGGTACCCCCTTGCCAACGAAGCAGTCACCAATGCCGTGGTCGAGTCATCCATACCTTCGGATGGCAAAGAGGCAAAAATCAAAGGATGGTTCATCTCAGGAACCAATCTCATCGCCGCCATTCCCATGAAAGAACAACTGGTTAAAGCCATGGATTCTCTGGAACTCATGGTGGTGGTTGATACCATGCCGATGGAGATAACAGGGTATGCTGATGTGGTATTTCCTGAATGCACCTATCTTGAGCGGTATGACGATATTCGGGCTACGGCTCACCGCGAGCCGACGCTCGCCTTGCGTATGCCTGCGGTTGAGCCTCAGTACGATTCAAAACCGGCATGGTGGATAGCCAAACAGCTTGGTGAAAGGCTGG
Source organism: Bacteroidales bacterium (assembly GCA_035403045.1). Classification (GTDB taxonomy): domain Bacteria; phylum Bacteroidota; class Bacteroidia; order Bacteroidales; family UBA4417; genus UBA4417. The sequence continues at coordinate 2,825 of DAONEL010000111.1, read as the reverse complement.
GCCTGGGAGATTATTTCAATTATAATGATTACTCCGAAGTACTTGACTGGCAGCTGAAACAGGTCGGATCATCGCTCGATGAAATGAAACGTATCGGTGTTAAAAAGTCAGCCCGGAAAACATCTCCGTATATTGAACCGGGAATGGCAAATACTTTCAAAACAGAGTCAGGCAAAATACAGCTCTATTCACATGAACTGGCTGATGCCGGCTTCGATGCGATGCCTGTTTATACGCCGCATCCCGGGCCTGATGAAGGTTTTTACAGGCTGATATACGGCCGTGCTCCAATGCATACCTTCAGCCGTACAGCCAACAACCCGAACCTGGTGGCACTAATGCCCGAAAATTCGGTGTGGGTCAATCCACAGGTCGCTGCTATCTGGGGCTTTAAGAAAAACCAGTATGTATGGCTGAAAAACCAGGATGGCGTGGTATCAAAGTTTCCTGTAAAAGTGCGTTTGACCGAAAGAATTCGTTGGGATTCGGTTTACATCGTTCACGGTTTCGGGCACCATCACAAACCCCTGCACCTTGCTTATGGTCGTGGTGTGAATGATACAGAGATGATTACCAATGTGATGACTGACCCCATAATGGGTGGTACCGGCATGAGAGGCAATTTTGTGACATTTTTAACTGAAGATCCCGGAAAGGAGGCTGAAGCATGAGATACGCGATGGCCATTGATACAAAAAAGTGCGTCGGGTGCAGCGACTGCGTTGTTGCCTGTCAGACTGAAAATAATGTACCCATAGGTTTTTGCCGCGACTGGGTAACTGAAACGGTTGACGGTACTTATCCGAATGTCACTATTGAGCTCCGGTCGGAACGCTGCAACCATTGCGACAATGCTCCCTGTGTGCGTTGCTGCCCAACCGGCGCAAGCCATTTTGAAGATGGCGGAATTGTGCTGGTAACCGCTCATAAATGCATAGGATGCGGCGCCTGTATCCAGTCATGCCCTTACGAAGCCAGGTATTCTCACCCTGACGGCTATGTGGATAAATGTACCTTCTGCATTCACAGGGTACGAAAAGGCGAAGATCCTGCCTGCGTGAGTGTTTGCCCTACACATTGTATGTACTTCGGTGACCTCGACGATCCCAATTCTGAGATTGTCAATGTACTCAGAAACAGGAAGTTCAAATCGCTTGCTCCCGAAGCAGGTACCAGTCCGCAGATATTTTACCTTGTTTAACAATTCCCGCAATACATTAAAATCATGAGAGAAGAAATATTTGTCAGCGGGCGCAATATTCCCAACATCGACCCCTATCTCAATATCTGGCACTGGCAGATTCCAACCTACCTTTTCCTGGGAGGCCTCGCCGCCGGAATACTGTTTTTTGCAGGGCTGTTTTTTATCATGGGAAAGGAAAAGCAGATGCCTGCAACAGTCAAATGGGCGCCTATGATCGTGCCTTTTGCCCTGGTACTGGGTCTCTTCGCCCTTTTCCTCGACCTGAAACATAAGCTCTATTTCTGGCAGTTATACACCACTGTCAGGTTTACTTCGCCTATGTCATGGGGTGCCTGGGTGCTGATGGCTATCACACCGGTTTCATTCATATGGGCTGCCAGTTACCTTAGAGAAGCCCTTCCCAAATGGGACTGGAAGCTTAAGATGCTGAAGGATTTCGAGAAGTGGGTGATCCGGAACCGCATCATTTTTGCCTGGGCAATGGTTATCCTGGCAGTTATCCTGGGCATCTACACCGGCATATTGCTCTCGGCATTCAATGCCCGCCCGTTGTGGAATACATCAATCCTTGGGCCGTTATTCCTTGTTTCGGGTATGTCAACAGGAGCGGCGGCCATAATTCTTACCAGCAGGAGTCATGAGGAAAGGCGGATAATCGGTAAAATTGACCTGCTTCTCATCGTGATCGAGCTGTTTTTCATTATCCATATGATCATGGGATTCCTGGCCGGTTCCGAAGTGCAGCTTGCAGCAGCGCACCTATTCCTGGGCGGGCAGTTTACGGTATCTTTCTGGGTGTTTGTGATCATCCTCGGGCTGCTGTTCCCTGCATTGCTCGAGATTCTCGAACTCTTCGGACTGAAAGTTCCCATCGTGCTTCCGGCAATTCTCATCCTGTTAGGCGGGTTCATATTCAGGTTTATCATGGTTGAGGCCGGACAAATCACCCGTTATCTTTATTAAAATCGGGTTAATAAATTGAAAAAGAAAGGATTAATAATGGAAAAGAATAAAAAATCAGGTACATTTTACCTGAATCCTTACCTGAGCGGCTTCATTTTCGGAATGGTGCTGCTTATAACGTTTGTCATAACAGGAAGAGGGATGGGCGCCAGCGGAGCCGTTAAAAGTACTGTTGTGGAAGCAGTTAACACTGTGGCGCCCGGTCATGCCGAAAAATCGGTTTATTACAGCAAATTCATCAGCGACGATGCTCACCCGATGAATACCTGGCTCGTTTTCGAAGTGATCGGAATACTGGCCGGTGCATTTTTTTCAGGGTTGATTTTCAACAGGTTGAAGTTTAAGGTTGAACATTCGCCAAAAATCACTTCACGGAGAAGGCTCATTTTTGCATTGCTTGGTGGAGCTTTGTTCGGAATAGGTTCCCAACTGGCAAAAGGATGCACCAGCGGCGCTGCCCTCAGCGGCATGGCGGTGCTTTCTCTCGGCGGTTTCATCACCATGATGGCGATCTTTGGTACCGCCTTCGTTTTCGCATGGATATTTAAAAAGAACTGGATTTAACAGCTTAATACAGTAAAAACATGGTTGCTCCTTTAATTCCTATGGGTGTTATTCCAGAATCGTGGAACAATGTCTTTGCAGTGATTCTTGGCTT
>DAONEL010000110.1:0-8714 GCA_035403045.1 Bacteroidales bacterium | reverse complement strand
GGGCCGTGTTTCATTTCGGCAGCAGGGTAGCCTTCGGCATGAACATACGATATTTCCTTGAGTTTCAAGGCTCCTTCGAGGGCTACCGGAAAGTTAATGCCCCTTCCCAAATAAATGGCATTGCGCTTAGCGTTGAAGTGTGATGCGATTTCGCTGATAAGCGGGTCGGACAACAGCACTTTTTCAATTTTTTCGGGAACTGAGTTGAGTTCATGAAGCAGCCGGTAGTAACGTGAAGCGGCGATGGTTCCTTTGCGCTCGGCAAGCATAAGCGCCATGAGTGTGAGTATGGTAACCTGAGAGGTAAAAGCTTTGGTTGATGCCACCCCGATTTCGGGCCCGGCATGTGTGTAGGAGCCTGCGTGGGTGGCACGTGCAATGGATGAACCGACAACATTGCAGATACCGAGAATGGTTGCCCCTTTTGATTTTGCCAGTTCGATGGCTGCCAGTGTATCAGCAGTCTCACCCGACTGCGAAATGGCAATCACCATATCGTCCTCACTGATAAGCGGGTTGCGATACCTGAATTCCGATGCATATTCAACCTCAACCGGTATGCGGGCCAGTTCTTCAATAAGGTATTCCCCAACCAGAGCGGCATGCCACGATGTGCCGCAGCCGATCATGATGATACGGCGGGCATTAAGCAGTTTGCGCGTGTATTCTTCAATTCCCCCGAGTATCACGGAGCCCTGCTCCATATTGAGGCGGCCACGCATACTATCACGCACTGTGCGGGGCTGTTCAAAAATCTCCTTGAGCATAAAGTGAGGGAATCCGCCTTTTTCGAGTGTGGTCAGATTAAGTTCAAGGGTTTGGATATAAGGCGTTTTTTCGGTATTGGAAACGGTAATTATCCTGTAGCCGTTGTTACGACTGATAATGGCGATCTCATAATCGTTGAGGTAAACAACCTGGCGCGTATATTCCACGATGGGAGCAGCATCGGATGCCAGGAAATATTCTCCCTCTCCGATGCCCAAAACCAGCGGGCTGCCTTTGCGCGCGGCAATAAGCAGATCGGGTTCTTCCTCCGAAACCACAGCAATAGCATAGGCTCCGGTTACCTGCCCCAATGCAAGACGTACCGCTTCCACCAGGTCGCATTTTTCGTTCAGGCGGATATCTTCTATAAGGTAAGCCAGCACTTCGGTATCAGTCTCACTTGTAAACTTATAGTTGCGGTTGATGAGTTCTTCCTTGAGAACAGCAAAATTCTCAATAATGCCGTTGTGAATAATGGCCAGTTTACCTGATTGCGAGGTATGCGGGTGCGCATTCCGGTCAGTGGGCTCGCCATGTGTTGCCCAGCGGGTATGGGCTATTCCCAGAGTGCCTTCGAGTTCGTACTGCCCGATCAATGCTTCAAGGTCAGCCACTTTACCGGCAGTTTTAAATATCGACAGATTGCCGTTTAGTATGGCTATGCCTGCGCTGTCGTATCCGCGGTATTCGAGCCGTTTAAGGCCTGGTATGAGTATATCGCTGGCTTTGCGGTTACCAATATATCCTACAATTCCGCACATGAAATTATATATTGATTAGACTTAGTGGTTTATAGTTTTTTACGAATTCAGGAGTCAGGAGTCAGTCCCGATAGCTATCGGGATCAGGAGTCAGGAGTCAGAACGCAGAATATTAATTAGCATAATGGTCGCATTTTCAACTATTCTGACTCCCGGATTCTGGATTCTGGATTCTTCCTGGTATATTGAGATTATTAAAACAGCCTCTTAATACAAGTATTAATTTACTTATCATCACAATGTGATGTAAGTTCCGGTAAAATTAGAAAATCTTTTGATCAGGGATGAGGTAGTTAATAAAAACAAATAGTCGCCGGGAGTTTAATCAACCTCGGTTGCTTTTATAAACAACTTCAGCTTTCCGTATGGGTTACCGGGGCCGTTAAGAACAAGCCGGTTAGCGTTTATTGCTCCGCCTGAGATGATCAGATACAGGCCGTTGTTGTCGATTTCGCCTGTAAGGATCTGCTGAACATACCTGCTCAGCCTGAACCTGTAAGTGTGATCGTCGCTGTTATAGTAACCATCAAAGTAAGAAGTGGCCTCAAGAGATTCGTCAGGCGTGTATCCGCCAATGCTGACGTTATCATCATCAACCAGGCGAAGTGTGAGGTTTGCCGGGGCTTTGTACTGCGACCCGGGAGATGATTCGGTAAGAATGAGCTGAGCGTCGTTTACAATATATTTTTTATTGTTCTGCCACTGCGAGAGGGAAGGGAAACGTAACCGTGCCCTGACGCCGCCCATGCTTTGAAGGAACACATACTGACCGCCGCTGCTGGTATTACCGGCAAGCTGCTGCTGCAGCAAGGGTGAGGCGGTTGTATATCCCGCATGATCATAATTGCCAAAACGGGCGCTGTAGCTGCTGATAATATAATAAGCAGTTGTGGTGTCCTCCGTGTTATGGTAATACATTGTAACCAGGCTGCTAGTGGATGGGGCTTTCAGATACAAAATAGCTCCTTTTCCGGGTGTTTCCTGTTTTTCGGCAACTATACATAAGCCGTAGAAAGTATTCAGAAAACTTTCGTTATCAGCCAGTGAATCAACGGGTACTGACAACATCCGTTGCCCGAAAATATTATTGAGGGGTATCCTTATTTGTGGTGCGGCTTTGCTTCCGTTCACCATAACGCTGTCGTGGGGGCGCGGTACAAAAGTGACTGACCCCAGCAGTTTCGATTCGTCGTAAGTGGCTGTATTAAACGAATACATGGTATCAGACTGATCGATTTGCTGAGTGAGTTCATATACACGCAGTGTCATATTCGACATGGTATCGCCATAAGCGCTATAGTATGGAAGAGCAAGATAAGCCGAATCAAAAACCGGGCTTGTGCCATAATCAGAGCCTTCGTCCACAAGTCGTAGCTGCGAATAATAGGTAGCATTGGTTTGCCCGAAAACGGGGTCGTTCATGCTGCCAATCAGGGCATAACTCAACTTTACAGTATTCACCGAATCTGCTTTTACGGAATAGGCTATGATGGAAGCAGTATCAGTATATCCAAGTTTGAGCAGTTCTGATTCCGAAACAAGGTTCAATCCGACAAGGTCTGGTTCCTTGGTGCAGGTCGTAAAGATCAGCGCCGGAAGGGCAAGCATGAGATAAACAAAAGCGTTGCGAAGTAGTTTCAAGGAGAGAGCGTTTATTGCAGTGAAAAAAGGAGTATGATTTAATTGGTAATCAGGCAGTGAGAACCTGGTCGTAAAATTCGTTGTAGGTATCGATGTATGTATCCTCGGGCTGAAATTCCAGCATGGGTTTACCTGATTGCCTGGCGTATTCATGAACTTCAGCATTAATTTCGGGGCTTGCTGCGATGATGCCATCGGCAAAATCGATGCCTGCTTTCATGATGTTGGCGTAGCTGGGCTTTTTGTAATGCTTAAGGTCCTTGGCTGTGATACCTTCGTGTTTTATTTTGTTGGCAATATTCTGGTTCAGCAGTTCTTCAAAATGGTCATCATAAACTGACAGAACAACTTTGGCATTGCTGAGCAGGGGGTTTTCATGGTAGGCTTTTTTGATGTAAAGCGGCATGAAAGAGGTCATCCATCCATGGCAATGAACAATATCAGGAGCCCAGCCCAGTTTTTTTACGGTTTCGAGAACGCCGCGCGAGAAAAAGATCGCCCGCTCGTCATTGTCTTCATAAAACTGGTTGTTTTTATCTCTGAAAACGTACTTTCGCTGGAAAAAGTCTTCGTTGTCGATAAAATAGATTTGCATCCTGGCCGACTGTATCGAGGCGACCTTGATAATGAGCGGGTTATCAGTGTCGTCGATAATAAGATTCATACCTGAAAGGCGAATAACTTCATGAAGCTGATTCCTTCGCTCGTTGATATTGCCAAATTTGGGCATGAAAGTGCGGATTTCGCGGCCACGCTCCTGAATTCCCTGGGGTAAGTGCCTGGAAATATGGCCCATAGGGCTATCTTTGAGATAAGGTGTGATGTCCTGCGAAACGAATAATACCTTGGTTTTCTCCATAGGTTGCCTGACTCTTGAAAAGGAATGCAAAGGTAGTAAAAATTTGCATTCAATCAATCAAGCCATAATATGCAACTTATTCTGAATCAACACATGTAGTTAGTGTTATTCTTTGAGCAGGAAACCTGATATCTTGAGCAGCAGTTGTTTTCGGTTGATGGGTTTGGCAACGTAGGCATCAGCTCCGGCTTCAATACATTGATTTCTCTCATCGTCAAGGGCATGTGCAGTCTGAGCAATGACCGGAAGGTTTGGCTTTGCCTCTTTAACCATCCTGGTAGCTGTATAACCATCAATAACCGGTATCTGTATATCCATCAATACCAGGTCAACGTTTTCAGTGAGTGATATCTCCACAGCAGTCTGTCCGTTGTCGGCATGAAGGATATGGGCCCTGGTCTTTGAGAGTGTTATTTCGAGAAACCTGTAATTGATTTCGTCATCCTCGACAACAAGGATAGTTTTTCCTTCAAAATTATATTCCCCGCTGGTTTTGGCGATCATGGCAGCCTGCTGCTGAACAGGTGACAGGGGATTGTATGGAATAGTAAAGAAGAAAGTTGAGCCTTCGCCAGGTTTTGATTTAACCCAAATTGTTCCGCCAAGCAGCTCAACAAGTCCTTTGGAAATGGCCAGCCCAAGTCCGGTACCACTAAACTCACGTGAATAGCTATAATCCAGTTGCCTGAATCGATCAAAAATAAGTTGCTGATTTTCAGCGGGTATGCCAATTCCTGTATCTTCCACGAAAAACCTGAGCGTGTTCTCATCCTGCATTTCATATCCGAAACGGATACTGCCTTCGCGGGTAAATTTTATTGAATTGGCTAAAAGGTTGGTCAAAACCTGCTGCAATCGCAATGTGTCTATCTTCACGAAATCAGAAACCTTTTTGCCGGGGATGCTCAGTGAAAAATTGATTTTGTTCTTCGGGCCATTGTTAAGTTGTTCCCTGAAGGCGCTGTATTGCTCTTTCAGAAAGTCATTAAGCGATGTTTCTACAGAATGGATCTCAAGCTGGTTGGCTTCTATTTTGGCAATATCAATTATGTCGTCGATGAGTTTAAGCAAGTGGTTTCCGCTGTTCCTGATAATTGAAAAGAACTCATTTTTTTCCTGTTCCGACAGATTTGGATCTTTCAGTAATTCAATGAAGCCAATTATATGGTTCATGGGAGTTCTTATCTCATGCGACATACTGGCGAGAAATGCGGTCTTAAGCTGGTCCGATTCCTCGGCTTTTTGCTTTGCTTCTTCGAGTTCCCGTATAACCTGTTTCCTTTCTATCGCATTAGCAATTATCTGGCTGCAGAGTTTGAGCGTATTCAGATCTTCGTTTGACCAGCATTCTTCTGTTGTTGTGGAATGAAATCCAATATGGCCTATGTATGCGTTATTTACAATCAATGGAATAACAACCATTGATTTGATATTAAGCGGTTCGATAAAGGATTTTATAACATCTTCGCTGAAATAATCCGGAAAATTACTGATACCAGTCTGCAGAAGATTACCGGATAAAAGATAGGTATAGATGCCGTTGAATTTTGAGATTACAAGTGCCTGAATGGCCTGGTCGATATTAGCTGATTCGTCGTTATGCCAGCTTGAGTATAATTCGCAGGCGTCACCTTTTGCATTCATGAGGAAAACCTGTGCGTACTCGCAATTTGCGAAGATTGCCCCCTGTTTCAGGGTTTCAACAATGGCATTGTTAATGTTTTCGGGATGAAGGTTGATAAGGTCGGATGATGCCCTGCTGAGGAAATTGATAAATTCAAATCGTTTTTTCAGTGACACTTCAGTGGCTTTTCGCTCTGAAATGTCGCGCAGGATGCCTTGTGCATAAAGTTTTCCGCCAAGCTCGAAACGGCTCAGGCTAATTTCACCGTAAAACCTGCTCCCGTCAATTCGCTGGTGAAGCCATTCAAATGTCACAGGTGTGCCGGAAAGTGCTTTCGTATACAAGGCAACTCCTTTAGTAAATGACAGCTCTCCGTCAGGCTGAAATTCCGGTGAATAATCAAATATGGAGTTACCTATGAGATCTTCCGATATACAACCAAACAATGCAGGCATTTTCCCATTGACCTCTATGAAAACACCCTTTTCCATGATACAAATGCCGTCGTTCGACATTTCGAACAGGCCCTGGTACTTTTGCCGGTTCTCGGCTGAAAGCCTGAGTGCCTTTACTCTTTCGGTGATGTCGATATAAATACTGAATACAGCAGATTCATTGGGTGTAGGGTGGAGGAATCGTCCCAGTATCGAGACGTTGACCGGAGCGCCATCTTTCCTGTACCTCACGGCTTCGAACTCAATTTCTTCACCGGAGAGAGATTTTTTTGTCAATTGCCTGGCATCTTCCTGGTCTTCGGGAGCCGGCAAAATGTCATCGAGTTTCTTGTGAGCGAGATCTTCCTCTGAGTAACCGAAGATTTCAGTAAAACCACGATTGATATGCTGCACAATCCCTTCGGTATCTAAAATAGCAATACCGAATGGCGAGCTGTGAAAGAGTTCTTCAAAGTAGCGTTTGTCAACTTTGATGGCTTCAAGTAAACGCTGCCGGTGTATGGCTGCTCCGAGCATTTGTGTAAAATGCCTGATAAGCCTGTATTCCATGCGCCTCCATCGCTTTTGTTCGAGAAATTCTAATGCCAGGGCGCCATAAAGGTTATTGGCCGAGAAAACCGGAATAACCACCATTGAATGTAGCCCCTCAGTTTGGTCAGCCAAAAGTCTTCCGCGCTTCTCGCTGATTCTTACTGTTCTGTTGGCGCTCAGTTCAGGTATCCAACGGGTGAGCAAGGCACTTATTGATTCTGAAGCAGAGGTGTCACCGGTGGTTTGTTCACTTGCAGAACTGATTAAAAGTTCTAACCTGCTGCGACCAGGCAGTTCTCTGTCATTTCCGGCGGAAAACAGGCTGACCCGGTGTGCTGAAGTGACGAGCTTAAGCTTTTTGAGTATTTCACCAAGTTTTTCTTCCCAGTTATTTACCGTCATAAAATACGCCGACGCCAGGGCAGAAAATCCAAACATGGCTTCAGGCTTTTCAGTAGCCAGCGAAATGTATGGTTTATCAATGGAATATCTCATGGTTGTGTTGCAGGTAAGGAACTAATACTGAATGCAGAAATGATCTAAATCATAAAGGTGTCACAGAAAAAGGCGAAATTATAAAAGAAATAGATGAAAACACAATGCGTTTTTAAACCGGAAAAGGCTCCCCCGGCATAAGGGAAGCCTTTTCTGATAAAATCAGGATATATATTATTTCTCAACCTTGCTGGATTTACGGCGAGCCATCCTGATGCCAATTTCATAGGTAATCAGATACATGGCAGGAACGAAAATCAGGGTAAGGAATGTGGCAAAACTCAGGCCGAAGATGATTGTCCAGGCCAGCGAACCGAAAAACATCACATTGTCACCGCCCAGGTGAATATGCGGATTGAGGTGGGTAAACATTGTGATGAAATTCATATTGAAACCCAGGGCCAGAGGTACGAGACCCAGGATAGTTGCCGTTGCCGTAAGAATAACCGGGGTAATACGGATCTTTCCGGCCTGAATAATGGCTTCGCGGGTTTTATATCCTCTTTCTTTCAGTGTATCGATAAATTCAACGATCAAAATACCGTTTCGTACCACAATACCTCCAAGGGCAACAATTCCAAGCCCGGTCATAATGATCGAAATACTCATATTGAAGATCACAATTCCGAGGAATACTCCAATAATGCTGAAGAAAACCTCGCTCAGGATGAGTAATGATTTGCTCACCGAATTGAACTGAGAGATGAGTATAAAGAAGATAAGCCCAATGGCGATAAGCATAGCTTTGCCAAGGAATCCGGCTGCTTCAGCCTGGTCTTCCTGCTCTCCGGTAAGTTTTATTTCAACTCCTTCATGCTTAGGAAAAGCGTCAGCATATTTTTGAATCTGCGGCACAATTTCATTGGCAGTATAACCGGTGAGCACTTCACTCGAAATGGTAATTACCCTTTTCAGGTTTTTGCGGTTGATCCCACCGTAGGTATCTACATAGTCAATGCGGGCAACCGATGAAAGAGGTATTTGCCTCAGCAGTCCCGAATTCATATCACGGTAAGTGATTTTGAGATTCAACAGGTTGTTGATGTTTTCGCGGGTTTCTTTTGAATATCGCAGTTGAATAGGGAATTCGTCTTCTCCTTCCTTATACTTGGATATTTCCTTTCCAAGAACAGCCGTGCGGATTTCCAATGCAATTTGCCCGGTTGAGATGCCTTCAATATTTGCCCTGGTGCGGTCTATATTGATCACAATTTCAGGTTTTGATGTCTGAAAATCGGACTTAAGCTCTTCAACTCCCGGTACCTGGATTGAGTCCAGCAAATGTTTGAACATCCCGGCATCGGTAATAAGATCGTTCAAATCTTCACCCGAGACCTCAATGTTGATAGGTTTGCCGGTTGGAGGCCCCATACGGTTTTTGGCCACCACTATTTCGGAGCCCGGAATACCCCTCACAGCTTTGCGTATATCATCAAGGTATTGCGAAGTATTTGCGTGCTTTGAGCGATTCTTGTATTCAACAAAGTTGATGGTGACCTTTCCCTTTTCCGACGATGTTGACCTGTCGAAAAGTCCTTCGCCGGCACCCAGTGCCACATTGCTGATCACTGATTCAACAT
>DAONEL010000109.1:0-8715 GCA_035403045.1 Bacteroidales bacterium | reverse complement strand
TTGAAATCCGGCCGGGAATGGCTGATGTTTCAATTGTAATTTGCGACCGGGAAGGGTTGGGGTAAATGCAAAAGCCATTAGTGTGCGATATTTCTTCAATGCCTATGATCCCACAGGCTTCTTCAACCTCTTCCTGATCATTGCATCCGGAGGCATTGCCCCAAATTTGCGCAGGACCGGCCTGGCTTGAAAGAAAGTCACAAATGCTTTGAACATCACATGTTGAAAGATTCGGGTTACTCATTATGGTTACCCATGCCATTGCAGGCCCATCAGCGTTGTCAATTCCTGAAAGGCTTGCAAGTTGCTGGTTTCCCATAATTGTTAATGCACCCACCGACTGAAGGGATTCAAATCCTGACAGGGAGGTAAGCTGCTCATTGTTGGCGATCATCAGTTCGACTGCCACCCGACCCAGTTGACCACCGGCAAGTATACTTGTCAGGCTGGGGTTGCTCCCTATTTTTAAGTCACCTCCAACATAACTAAGACTTTCCAGCCCGCCCAGGCTTTCAAGACTTGAATTGCCTGAAATTATTAACGAATTGCCAACAGTATCAATTGATTCAAGACCGCCAAGGTTAGTCAGTTGGGCATTGGAACCGATTGACAATGCCGCAACTTTAGTCAGCACATTCAATCCCTGGAGATTGACGATATCGGCTCCGCCAATCGAAGCGCTTCCTTCAATTACTGTGCACCCCGGAAAATTAGCTTGAAAATTATCGATCTCAATTTGCGAGCTAAAAGTGATGCCTGAAGGCAGGCAGCCCTGTGTGTTTGCATTATTCATCGCAAAAAGCGCAAAGAATAAAACAATAACCTTTTTCATACTTTTTATGTTGTTAGAAATTGTTATTTTCCCTTTGTGCTCCTTCGTGTATCCTTTGTGTTCCTTAGTGGTTAAATATTGAAAGCTTTACCACCAAGGCGCACTAAGGTTTTTCACAAAGGCACACAAAGTCTCTATTGCTTTATTAATTTTTCCACAAGAACACCTCTATTATCCTGCACCCTCACAAAATACACTCCCCGCGGCAGGGTACTGATGTCAATCACTGTTTCAGGAGTAGTCATCTGCTGATCGATTACCTGCCGGCCACCCAGGTCACAAATAGCTAATCGGCTGCTTCCCGCCGCCAGTGAGGTTTTTATCGTGAGCTGTCCTCGTGATGGATTAGGATAAATGAGCAAATCTCCCGGCCCGGCAATTTCAGGTATGCCTACCAGCGGCGTTTCTCCCAGGTACAACTCGTCGAAATAGCCATCGTTGTTGGAGCCGTTGTAACGGACGGCATGCAGCCTCAGATCGATTTTCCGCGACAGGGGCGGGGCTGTAAACACCGTATCAATCCTGAGCCAGGTTGCTGTCTGTCGGTATGGCCCCAGGATATGATCGGCAAGCAGGTTGCCGCTGTGATCCGTGAACCGGATATAGATGTCGGATTCATCAGCGGGCGATTGAGAATAAGCCCTCACATAGCCTGTGAAGTAATAGTATTTGATGCCGAGGTCGATCCCGATGGAATCGGATGAAATATCAATGATTTGTCCCAACTCACCCACCGATACTGCGCCGGCATAGAAGTAACTCGTTCCGGCATAGGGTGACGGGTTTTCGCTTCGTTGTGTCCATTTGTTGCCGGTGATCTCGGTCCAGGATGGGATTTTACCGGCCACCAGGGTATCGTCGCAACCGGGGTTGAGGATAAGGTTTTGTGCAATGATTGGATTAGCTGTGATACCAGCCAGGAAAAGCAGCAGGAAATGTTTTTTCATACAGATCACATTAAAATGAAACAAGGGAGTAAACTTGAGTCGAAGCCTCCGGTAAAGAAAGTACACAGGTAACAGCAAGCCTGAAGGAGAGAAGTTTAGCCAGGCAGGAGAGGTGATGAGAGTGATGTAAATATACGGAATTATCACCGGATTTGTGCCATGAATCTGATAAATTCTCTAAACGATTACATGTGCTGTATTTATTATGACCGTATCAACCTGGTAAGGGTGCTGTTTCCCTGAAGAAAGTATGTATCTTTACATGGCGAAGCATGTTGAATTGATTGAATATAATTCTCATGTTATCTGCCAATATTTAAGCCAAGATAAAATCCGCTGAATTGGTGGTTTACTCATGAAACCTTTTATTATCACAGTTCAATGACTTATAGTTTGAGATCATGAAAACAAATTATCAAAGATTTCTCAAGACATATAACGTTTTGCTGTCCGGTTTGCTGGCAATATTGGGCTTTGCTTCCTCCTGTGAGTCTAGAGATGAATATGGAACACCTTCGGCAAAATTTATAGTTAATGGCACTGTAAAATCGGCAGAAACTAACATGCCGATTCCTGATATCAGGGTGACCATGACCATGCAGGGCGATACATCTTACACTGATTCGGAAGGTTCGTACCTGGTGACGGATCAATGGGGTTTCCCTGCCGATCAAACGTATAATCTCCGTTTTCAGGATATTGACGGAGAAACCAACAAGCAATTCATTGACCTGGATACTACAGTAGTATTTAAAGACCCGGAATTTTCGGGCGGAGATGGCAACTGGTACAGCGGGGAAACCAGTAAAGAGTTTAATGTCAAGCTGAGGCCTAAGAAATGAGTGTCACCAGGATTCCTTTCCGGAAAAAATTAGCACTGGAGCTTTTTAGGAAATACAGGGTCAATGAGCGCAAACTGCATTCATTGAATTATATCCTTTGGGAATGTACGCTGCGATGCAATTTAAGCTGCATTCACTGCGGGAGCGATTGTAGAAAAGATGCGTCAGTAAAGGATATGCCTGCTGAAGATTTCTTCAAAGCTATTGATGAAATAACAGAAATTGTAAATCCGGGCGACACCATGATCGTGTTGACTGGCGGCGAGCCTTTGTTAAGAAAAGATATCGAACAAATAGGGCTGGGCCTTTACAAAAGAGGGTTTCCCTGGGGAATAGTCACAAACGGGATGCTGTTGAGCCGGCAAAAGTTAGATTCTTTGTTACGTTCGGGCATGAGGGCTATCACTGTGAGCCTTGATGGCCTGCAGGATAGCCACAACTGGTTAAGAGGGTCAGTCCTGAGTTATACATCTGCTTATAATGCAATAAAGCTGCTGCCTTCAATCCCCGGATTAAACTATGATGTTGTCACCTGCGTCAACCAAAAAAACTTTGATGAATTAAACCAGGTAAAAGAATTACTGATCAGCACCGGTATAAGAGAATGGAGAATATTTACGATTTTCCCGATCGGCAGGGCAAAGGAAAACAGGGAGCTGCAATTGTCACCGGACAAGTTTAAAGGATTGTTCGATTTTATCAGGCTGACCAGGAAAGAAGGGAGAATAAAACTAAACTATGGCTGTGAAGGATTTCTGGGCAATTACGAAAAAGAGGTCCGCGATAACTTTTTTATTTGCCGGGCAGGAATAAACATTGCTTCCATATTGGCTGACGGCTCAATATCTGCCTGTCCTAACCTGAGAGATAATTTTATCCAGGGGAATATCTATCATGATAGCTTTAAGGATATTTGGGAAACCGGGTACACCATTTTCAGAGATAGAAGCTGGACCAAAACCGGAATTTGTGCTGACTGCGGATTTTATAAATATTGTGAAGGCAATGGGATGCACCTGAGGGATGAAAAAACCGGAGAATTATTGTTTTGTCATTTAAAACGCCTGGAGGAAGGTGAGAAGTCAATAGCCACGGCTTCCGGTTCCCCCGAAAAAATCAGGAATCATGAACCTTAATGACCTCGGATATAATGAGAAACTGCGCAAACTGGCACTTGAGCCGGAGTTGCGTGACTATGACACCGGCAGGGTAATTGCCGAGCATAAGGAAAGGTATATCGTAGCGACCGAAAAAGGGGAGATGGAAGCCGAAATTACCGGCAACTTGCGTTTCTCAGCCCGGGGCCGGGAGGACTTTCCCGCCGTGGGTGACTGGGTTGCCCTTACGGTGTATGATTCGGGGATGGCAATCATCCATAGCATATTGCCGAGGTTCTCAATGATCACGCGCCAGGCAGTAGGGCAATACGGCGAAATACAGATCATTGCTGCCAATATCGACCATGCCCTCCTGGTACAGGCTGTTGACAGGGATTTCAACATCAACCGCCTCGAGCGCTACCTTACCATCTGCCATTCGGCCGGGGTAAAGCCACTGATCATACTCACCAAATCGGACCTGGTTGATGCCATGCGTCTCGGTGAGATTATTTCCGGCATAAGTGAGCGCATTCACGACATCCCTGTGATAGCGGTGAGCAATGTTTCCTGCGAAGGCTATGATGCGCTGCAAGCGCTGATACAAAAAGGCAAAACCTATTGTATGCTGGGCTCCTCAGGGGCTGGCAAATCCACTCTCGTAAACAACCTTTCCGGTAAAACGGTGATGAAGACAGATGCCATCAGCAGCAGTACAGGCAAAGGAAGGCATGTGACCAGCCACCGTGAACTGACTATACTCGATAACGGCGCCATCCTTATCGACAATCCCGGCATGAGGGAAGTGGGAATTGCTGATGCCCCAGGCGGACTCGAAACCACTTTCGATATCATCGTCAGCCTGGCAAAGAATTGCAGGTACCAGGATTGCACCCATATGCATGAAGCCGGCTGCGCCGTGATGGAGGCGGTTGAGAACGGAGAAATCGACAGGGATTCTTACGAAAACTGGCTGAAACTGGTGCGGGAAAAGGCTCATTTTGAATCTACTATGGCCGAAAGGCGCAAAAAGGACAAGGAATTCGGGAAGATGCTCAAGGATTATCATAAGAAAAATCTGAAACAGAAAAGAGACTGAAACTGATAACAGCGAAATCGTAAATATTCTCACCGGGTAACAAAGCCGGTGACTGCAAAACAACTAACACTAACACAATGACTGACAAATCAAAGGAACTTAACGCGAACATTGAACTCGTCAACAACAAGCTGCATTTTACAGGAACCGTTGAAGGCAACGTGCCTGTTTCAATCGATTACATCGCACCGCTTGGTGACGGCCTTGGCTACACTTCGCTTGAACTGCTGTTGCTGAGTCTTTCGTCGTGCCTCGGCAGCGCCGTGCTCACTTTCCTGCGAAAGATGAACCGGACTATCACCAGGTTTAATATTGACGCCAAAGGGCTGAGAAGGGAAGAACACCCCACAGGTTTCAAAAGCATTCATCTGTTGATAAAGCTTACATCACCCGATGTTACAGAGGATGACCTTAAGAAAGTGATTGCTATGGCCGAGGAAAAGTACTGCCCTGTTTGGGCTATGATCAGGGGAAATACTGAGGTGGAGACAGCCTGCAAAATAGAACGGTAACAATAATTTCCGGGCCATAACCATTGAAACCGGATTCTTCGATTAGCTTTATGACTCAGGTTTTCAATTGAGGTGGATGCATCGTAGTATTTATCTGCCTTCCCGGCAAACAATCACCCGGGAAGCGGGTTGATTTTCGGGCCCCATATCCCGCAATTTTTAAGCTGAATAACAATATTCCGGATGCGCTCTTGTATCCGGCCCGGTTTCGTTGTAACTTTATACTCCTCGGTACATATGTTTTTCGAGTTAATGTCATTATGCATTAAATCCTGCACCATGAAAACAAGACTTACGCTCATTGCAGCAGTGCTGTTCGTCATGTCATCAGCCTTATCAGCACAAACAAACCCGGCAGGAATGCACAAACCGGGGAGCAGGAAAACAATGAAAAACCCGGTAATGCGCCATGCCGACCCATCGAAGCCGGGAATGGTCAATGTGCTCAGCATCGGCAATAAGCCTGCGAGGATGGGCAACCTCAGGTCAGCAGGTGTTATCAGGCAGCGCCTTGATTCCCTCATATGGCAGGGTTGGGATGATCTTCAAAATGAATGGATTGCTTACGACAGGGAAGAATACAGCTATGATGCAGCAGGCAGGAACACCCGGTATATTGATTCAGAATGGGATGATACTGCCGGTGAGTGGATCGGCTACATGAAATCGGATTACAGTTACAATGCTGCCGGCGATATGACCGAAGAAATTCAGTGGGATTGGAATTACGAGTTCAGCCAGTGGGTTAAGAGCTTAAAATATGAGAATACATATACCGCAGGCCATGATATTTTACTGGTGACAGAATCCTACTGGGAGGAGTCATCACAGGAATGGGCGCCGGAAGATAAATATGATTACACCTATGGCAGTAACGGGAAAGTCTCGCTTATTATGAGGTATTACTGGGATTCGGGTTCGGAGCAATGGTTTTTATATAATAAGGTGGGATATACGTATAATGGAAGCGGGCAGCTTTTGCAGGAGCTCGGGTATTACTGGGATGACGGAGCAGGAATTTGGGTGGAGTTTGACAAAGTTGAGTACGAGTATTACGGGAATGGATTCATTGAAACTGTTACCTATCTTACTTGGAACGAAGCCACCAGCAGCTGGATTCCCTGGTGGAAGGATGAATTTACCCCTGATGCCAGCGGCAATGTTGACGAAATGGCTGAGTATTACTGGGATGAGGATGCAGGGGAATGGATTGGCAGCTACCTTGACAAATACTCCTACAACAGCGCTTATGCCTTCGACGACCTTATTCTGCCGTACCTGGTTGGCGATATGGCTTTTGACCAGTTCGTGCACATGCCGGTGCTGATTGATGAACAAACATGGGATGAAGTCAGCGGCGCCTGGGTAGATTCCGACAAAGGCACTTTTTACTATTCGCCGCAGGATATCACCACAATTCCTCATGTAACCAGCAGTACATTACAGTTGTTTCCTAATCCCGCCGGCGAATCTCTGACGATCTCCTGGCCTGAAGGCAATCATGAAGCCACTTTAACGCTTTATAATTTAACGGGCCGCATGGTTATGTCGTGTGAGGTTGGCAATAATGAAAGGCTTGATGTATCAGGCCTGCGCAGCGGATCGTATTATTACATCCTGCTTACGCACAACAGCACATATTCAGGAAAGGTGATAAAGTCCGGCGATACTCATCACTGATTGCCTCATTATATCTCAGGCGGAAATTCCTTGATTTAAAGAATTGATGGCCAGCAGCGAAGTGCAGGACCTCCTTTCGGGATGGAGCTGCATGTTCGCAGCCTGCCTTCGTATCGGTGTTTATTAATGATATTTTACTGATTTTTCAGGCTGTGAACTGATAGTTTGCTTTCTGCTCATTGCCGTCTTATCTTTATTCACAAATTCTGCCTGACTTCCCTCATCTTCAAACTGACTTATGGCTGCTAACATCCTGACGATTGCCGTGATCATCCTTCTCCCGTCAGTCGTCCTTTACTATAAGGAAAGGCTGAAGTTAATCAGCTGGCTGAGCCCGATTGTGACCTGCTACAGTATCGGCATCATTGCCGGAAATATCCCCGGTATTCCGGTGAGCAGGGATTTGCTGAGAAATATTGCTGAGATAAGTGTTTGCTTGGCTACGCCTATGCTGCTGTTCTCATGCGATTTCATGAAATGGCTGAAAAGCTCGAAGAGTACTTTCCTGTCGTTTTTTATCGGTTGCATAGCGGTTGTAATAGTCGCCTGTATTGCTTTTCTCATTTTCAGGGAGAGGATTACCGACTGCTGGAAGGTAGCCGGCATGACGGTCGGGCTGTACACCGGGGCAACCGTTAACCTCACGGCCATAGCCATTGCGCTTGATGTGGATGAAAATACCTTTATTGTGCTCAACAGCGCCGACCTGTTGTTTGCCGGGCTATATTTTCTTTTCCTGATAACGTTCGGCAAGAAAGTCTTTGGCTTTGCGCTGCCACCTTATCAAAGCTACGAAACGGGAAATGGGGAAGATCAGGTTGCTGAAACAACTGAACATGCAGAAAATCCCAGCAGAATGAAGGTTGTCGTTGAAGTGATGAAGTCTTTCGGGGTTTCGCTGCCGATCGTAGGAGTGGTGGTTGCATTATCGATGCTGCTGATCGGAAAGATGGGTTCTACTTTCATCATCCTGGGGATTACCACGCTGGGCATTGTTTTTTCTTTCAATAAAACCATCAATCGCTTTCGTTACAATTACGAAGCCGGTGACTACCTGCTGCTTATGTTTGCTTTGGCGCTGGGAACACTTTCGAGTGTCCAGGGACTGATCACCGGGAATTTCCCGCTGGTAATTTTCGTGGCAGCAGTGGTTTTTGCATCAGCCCTTCTGCATGTGTTGGTAGCCTCTTTATTCAGAATTGAAAACGATACGGTTATCATTACATCGGCGGCAGTGCTGTTTGGCCCGGCGTTTATCCTGCCGGTAGCCGAATCAATCAAGAATCGTGAAGTAATTGTTGCAGGCCTTTCAATGGCGTTGCTGGGCAATGCCTTCGGAACTTACCTGGGCATAGCACTGGCCTATCTCCTCGAGTACTGGTTCTGACCGGATATTTTTAACCCCCGGGCAATGCCTGAATGAAAAAGGGATAACTTTGCAGGAACAGCATTTGCAGAGTGAAACTTTAAACAAGTAAGAGTCTGTTTTAGAATCCTGTTTTATGAAGAATTCAGGAGTCAGAATTCAGAAGCCAGAATCAGCTCAGGATTTGAAATATGGTGTTAGTATGTTGAAAGAGCCATCTTAAAGTGGGTAAATTATAGGTGGCTTGTATTTAAGCCATTCTGGCTCCTGGCTCCTTAATTCTGGATTCTTATTAAGCAAATAACCGTAAATTTAAACAGTCACTAAATATGAAAGAGAA
>DAONEL010000108.1:6523-8780 GCA_035403045.1 Bacteroidales bacterium | reverse complement strand
ACTGAATGACCACTGAATAACAACTGAATAACCACCGAATAACTTCCAACCTTCAAACTTCAAACTTCAAACCTCAAATACTCTCCGCCATGAAAAAGCTTATACCACTTCTGATCATACTTCTGGCATCAATGACCGGTAAGTCCCAGACATCAAACCTGGCCTTTTTTACTGAGAACGGCGAACGCTTCTCAGTTGTGCTCAACGGCATGTTGCAAAACGGTATCCCCGAAACCTCTATCAAGGTTACTGACCTGCCGGCACCCAATTACAAGGTGAAGATCATCTTTATGAACAAGAAACTGGGTGAACTCAACAAGACTGTTTTCACAACGCAGGGAAATGAAACCACGTATGCGATAAGGCGCGACAAGAAAGGCCGTTTTGTGCTCCGGCTGATGAATTCCTACCCTCTCGCACAGGTTCTGCCACCCGCTGCCGGACAGGTAGTTGTGGGTTACCAGCCGCAGGGTGTAGCTCCCGGTTCAACGGTTACAACTACGGTCATCAACAACACTACGATCAATAACAACGTGAACGTTTCGGCTGAAGGAGTCGGTAACACGGTGAATATCAGCAACGACAACCAGGGCGCCGGATCGCAGGATGTCACCAATAAAACCGGCGACGGGCACCAGCACGGGTATGATCCCAAGCTCTACGTGATGCCCGGCTACAACGGCCCTTACGGCTGCCCATGGCCGATGGCAGAACCTGACTTTATGCAGGCAAAACAAAGCATTGCGTCCAAAACTTTCGAAGACAGCAAACTTACCATTGCCAAACAAATCGTCGGGAGCAACTGCCTGCTGAGCAGCCAGGTGAGAGAAGTCATGCTGCTTTTCACTTACGAATCGACAAGGCTTGAATTTGCCAAGTTTGCCTTTCCGTTCACCCTCGACCAGGGAAATTATTTCAAAGTGAATGACGCATTCACCTACGAATCTTCGATTGACGAACTGAACGATTTCCTGAGAACTGCAAGAAAATAGCTGATTACAAGCCACTAATAAACAAACACCATGATTTTTGTCATGGTGTTTTTTGTTTTACAATTATTAAAGCATTTTCTCCCGTTTAAGCAGGTATGGCAGCAGCACCTGCCGGAAACCCCTGTCGATATCGGCTTCCACAAAATCGATGTGGTATTGCCCGCACTTCATTTTAAGGGTTTCGTTGTATTCGCTGATTGCTTTGGTATATGTACTCCGTACCTGCGAAGGCTGCAATTTCACCTCCTCGCCGGTTTCCATGTCAATAAACCTGTGCGGACGGTTATCATACTCAAAATCAAGTTCATGCATTTTCTCAACAACATGAAAAAGAACTACTTCGTGCTTGTTGTACTTTAAATGCTGCAGGGCATCAAAAAGGTCATCCTGCTTGTATCCCGTGGTGAACATATCGCTGAAAAGCACCACCAGCGACCGTTTGTGAATATTATCGGCAATGTTATGCAGCGATTCAGCCACCATTGAAGGCTTGTTGGCCTGAAGCGAAACCGGCGTGAGGAGTTTTTCAAGCTCGCCAAGAATGTATTTATGATGCACCGAACTCGATTTTGCCTGCGTCTGCAATTCCACCTTATCGCTGAAAAGGCTCAGCCCCACGGCATCGCGCTGCCTGTTGAGCAGGTTCATGATGCTGGCCGCTGCATAAACCGAGAAAATGATCTTGTTGGGATTGTCAGCCGAGAGTTTTTCCCTTACCGGAAAATACATCGACGAGGAGTTGTCGATCACAATCTGGCATCGCAGGTTGGTTTCTTCCTCGTAACGCTTCACGTAGAGCCTGTCGGTGCGGCCGAAAAGCTTCCAGTCGATATGCCGGATGGATTCACCCGGGTTATAAAGCCTGTGTTCCGAAAATTCGACCGAAAAACCATGAAAAGGACTCTTGTGAAGCCCCACAATGAAGCCTTCAACTACCTGGCGGGCAATCAATTCAAGGTTGCCAAAAGGCTGAAGGCGGCTTTGATCGATCTGTTCTGACAAGGATTGATGATTTGATAAGTGAAACGGAACCGGACTGGATTAATGGACAATGGACCGTTGACAATGGACAGTTGATAATGGACAGTTGACAATGGACAATTAAGAATTGAAAATTGAAAATTGAAAATTACAACCAATGTTCAATTTACCAGTCGTTTAACTTTCAGGCTACTAATCAATTCTATTGCTATGCGGGCATTCCAGTCCCGTTAACTAATCTCCCATCCTTATAGCTATCGGAACCAATTTCCCGTTAACCAATT
>DAONEL010000108.1:0-6423 GCA_035403045.1 Bacteroidales bacterium | reverse complement strand
ACTAGAGAATCTTCTCCAGTTTACCGACGAGAACCGACTTGGGTACAGCACCAACCTGTTTGTCAACAACTTCGCCGCCCTTGATGAAAAGGATGGTAGGAATGTTGCGGATGCTGTAGCGCGAGGTGATGCCAGGGTTTGAGTCGACATCCACTTTACCGATAATGGCTTTGCCTTCATATTCTTTTGCCATTTCCTCGATGATGGGGCCTACCATCCTGCAGGGGCCGCACCACTCTGCCCAAAAGTCTATGATTGCGGGTTTGTCTGATTTTAATACTTCTTCTTCGAAGGTTGCATCGGAAAAATGAATTGCCATTTGATGTTATGTTTTTGATTTATAATTAATTATGATTGCTCTGTTCTTCTTACAAATTTACAAATTTCCATGTTTGAATGATGATTTTTTCTCCCGTTTCAAGAATTTTTAGCTTCACTCAGTTTATGACTCTTTTGATACCTGACTTCATTACACTGACGTAAAAATTCAGTAACAATCCCAGATTTGATATTAGATAATTCATTCTCAATAACATAGTCCATAATTATTGATTTTAGTGTTATGACTCGGTCATTCTGATAAAAGCTGTTACACAAAGCTACACGAAGAAGGCACGAAGACCGCCAAGTGCTATTCTAATAATAACTATCGTCAATATTCATGAAGATTGCTTTTAACGATTCTTTGTGCATTTTGTGCCTCCTTTGTGCACTTAGTGTTATAGTTCTGATACAGAGCCCATTAAAAGGATAAAAAGATTGAAGACTCTTTTTAAACCTGATAAGGAGGCATCATAGATTTTCAGCGACGCCTTGCTGATCAACAGAATCTAAATCGTTACTTTGTAACCCACGCCTCCAAGCCTTGCCAGTTCATGCACCACGGTGGAACATTTCACCTTGTGCTTCGGCGAGGTCATCTCCAGCTTCATGTTCTCATCAAGGTCAAGAACCTGGATGCGCAGCCTGCACTCGCCTTTGGCTGATTTGATGATTTTCGAAAAGCTATGGACAAAACCATCGTTCATCGAGGAGAGCGGGATCTGCACCAGCAACTGCCGTGCATACTTATCAAACGCCTCACTCAATAAGGTCATTTGCAAGAACTTAAGCTCAAATTGTCCCGGCCGGCCATACCTTTCCTGTACACGTGCCTTGATGATCAGCGCCTTGTCTTCTTCAAGCAAGTGCTTGAATTTCAGGTAATCTTCGCTGAAAAGCACCCCTTCGTAAGAGTCTTCAAAATCCTCGATGGTAAACCGGCCCCAGCCGTTGCCGTTCTTCAGGGTGTCGTGCCGCACAGTCGAAATAATGCCGCCAAAGATGAAATCCCTCGATTGCACCCCCGTCATGTTTTCCTTGATGGACTTGATGTTGATATTACACAACGAGTTGATTTCGTGGCGGTAATCATCGAGCGGGTGCCCCGAAATGAAGAAACCGGCAATTGATTTTTCCCGTTTCAGCTTTTCGAGGTTCGACCATGTTTCGCAATACGGAATGGCCGGGTCAGGGATTTCCTGGTCCATGGCATCGCCAAACAAGGATACCTGCATTGACTGTTTCATGGCCTGGAAAGTACTGCCGAAGCGAAGCAATTTTTCGATAAAAGTGGTCTCTTCCGAAAGTTCCTTGTGAAAAAACTGTGCGCGGTGCATATTTTCGAAACTGTCGAACGCACCGGCCTGCGACAGCGACTCTACGCTGGTTTTATTCACCGTGCGCAGGTTCACGCGCTTCACAAAATCGAAGATCGTTTTGTACGGCCCGTTTTCCCTGCGCTCGGCAATGATGCTGTCGGCTGCCGACTCCCCTACTCCCTTGAGCGCCATCAGCCCGAAGCGTATTTCGCCGTTCTTGTTCACCGTGAAGTTGAGGTCTGATTCGTTAACATCAGGCCCCAGCACCTTGATGCCCATGCGGCGGCACTCGTCGAGGTAGAAGGTGATATTATCGAGATTGCTGAGGTTGCTGGTGAGCAGCGCGGCCATGTATTCAGCCGGGTAGTGAACCTTGAGGTAGGCTGTCTGGTAGGCCACAAAGGCATAACACGTGGAGTGCGACTTGTTGAAAGCGTAAGAGGCAAAGGCTTCCCAGTCGGTCCATATTTTTTCGAGTTTGTCGGCAGGATGGCCTTTTTCGGCCCCTCCGGCAACAAACTCAGGTTTCATTTTGTCGAGCTTTTCGCGAAGCTTTTTACCCATCGCCTTGCGGAGTTCATCGGCCTTGCCCTTGCTAAAGCCCGCCAGTTTCTGCGACAGCAGCATCACCTGTTCCTGGTAAACGGTGATCCCATATGTATCTTTCAGGATTTCCTCCATTTCCGGCAGGTCGTAGGTTACCGGTTCACGCTTGAGCTTGCGCGCCACATAGTTGGGTATGTATTCCATGGGCCCCGGGCGGTACAGCGCGTTCATGGCGATAAGGTCGGTGAAGGCGTCGGGTTTGAGCTGCCTGAGCCATTGCTGCATACCGGGACTTTCGAACTGGAACGTGCCGTTGGTGTCGCCGCGCTGGTACAACTCGTAGGTTTTCTGATCGTCGAGCGGTATAGCGTCGATGTCGATTTTCACGCCATGGTGCTGCTCGATGAGCTGCAGCGCATCCCTGATGATGGTAAGGTTTTTCAGTCCCAGGAAGTCCATCTTGATAACGCCGGCGCTTTCGATGATGTTGCCTTCGTATTGTGTGATCCACAGGTCGGAATCCTTTGAGGTACAGACGGGTATCAGGTCGCTGAGGTCGCGCGGGGCGATGATGACTCCTGCTGCGTGGATGCCGGTATTGCGCACCGAGCCTTCGAGCACTTCCGCTTCGTGCAGTATGGTGCTTTTGAGCTGCCCCAGCGGGTCGTCGCCTTTGTAATTGTACTCCTGCCGCAGCCGGCGGGCGTTTTCGAGGTCGTCGTTCTGCAAAGATTCCTTTTCTTCGAGCGATCCGGCGCCTTCACTTTTGTTGATAGGAGCATGAAGCACCCGCTTGAGCGAAGTGCCGGGCTTGTCGGGCACGAGCTTGGTCAGCGCGTTGCTGTCGGCCAGCGGCAGGTCGAGCACGCGGGCCACATCCTTTATGCTGGTTTTGGCAGCCATGGTGCCGAATGTGACGATTTGCGCCACCTGGTTCTGGCCGTATTTCTGCACCACGTAATCTATCACTTTCTGGCGGCCCTGGTCGTCGAAGTCGGTGTCAATATCAGGCATGCTGATACGTTCGGGGTTGAGAAACCTTTCGAACAGCAGGTCGTATTTTATCGGGTCAATGTTAGTGATGCCGATGCTGTAGGCTACCACGCTTCCTGCCGCCGAGCCGCGGCCGGGACCGATGAACACACCCATATCGCGTCCGGCTTTTATAAAGTCGCTCACAATGAGGAAGTAGCCGGCAAAACCCATGTCGTGGATGGTCTGCAACTCAAAGTTAATGCGCTCTGTGAGCTCCGGCGTGAGTTCGCCATAACGTCTCCTGGCGCCTTCAAAGGTGAGGTGTTTCAGGTACTCCCACTGGTTGCGCGAGTCGGACGAAATCTCTTTTTCGTGAAACATCACCGGCGATTCGTGTATCCTGAACTTTTCGGGAACAGGGAAATTGGGCAGCAGAATATCCTTACGGAGATTGAGCATCTCTATCTTCCCCACTATTTCATTGGTGTTGTCGATGGCTTCGGGCACATCGCTGAACAACCCGCTCATTTCTTCGGTGGTCTTGAAATAGAACTGGTCGTTGGCAAAAGCAAACCTGCGGCCGTTTACGCTGCCTTCGTCGTCGCCGTATTCGCGGTACGAGGGCGTGGACTGCTTGGCGCCGGTGTTTACACACAAAAGGATGTCGTGCGCGTTTGAATTTTCCTTTTCAACATAGTGGGAGTCGTTGCTCGCCACCATTTTCACGTTGTACTTTTTGGCAAAGCGCATCAGCACGCTGTTAACCTCGCCTTGTTCGGGGATGTCGTGGCGCTGCAGCTCAATGTAATAGTCGTCGCCGAAGAGGTCGAGCCACCATTGGAATTCCTTTTCGCCTTCGGCCTCGCCTTTGCGCATGATGGCGCGCGGAACCGACGCTGCCAGGCAGCATGTTGTGGCGATGAGCCCTTTGTGGTAGCGGACAATGAGTTCCTTGTCGATGCGGGGATATTTGCTGTAAAAGCCTTCGATGTAGCCCAGCGAACAGAGTTTCACCAGGTTGGCATAGCCTTCGGCATTTTTGGCAAGCAGTAACTGGTGATAGCGGACATCGCGCTCGCCGCCGCCGAATTTCTTGCGGTGACGGTCGTCAACCACGTAAAACTCGCAGCCGACGATGGGTTTGATGATGGTATTCCCTTTGGAATTATGTTTTTCGGCTTCAGCCACAAACTGGAACACGCCGAACATATTGCCATGATCGGTAAGGGCGATGCCTGGCATATTGTTGTTAACGGCTTTTTTAAACATGGCCGCTATATCCGAAGCGCCGTCGAGGAGTGAGTATTGTGAGTGAACGTGCAGGTGGCTGAACTGGGGCATTGGTATTCTGGAAATCAGGTAATTGATAAAATTTCGATGTTTTGCTAAAATACCGAATAACCCATAGTTTTAGTGGCTGTGTTGATAAGAATTGAAATATTTCAGAAACCTCTGAAAACTAACCTTTTTGCATTATCATGGCATTTTATGGAAATTTCATGCCAGCCCCGGAAACAAATCGTTACATCACTATATTTGGTAACATATTTATGCACGGGCAGTTTAATTAATATCAGCAAGTTACAACATGAGGAAGATACCATTTCTGCTTTTCATCCTGCTGCTTTTCTCCTCCTGCGCCACGCTGGTAAACTCAACCTACACGCATGTTAACGTTTTCACGAAGCAGGACAGCGTTAAGGTTTACCTCAGCGACAGCACGCAATTTGCCTATACGCCGGCTCAGTTAATCGTCGCGAGGTCGAAGGCGCCGCTGGAGGTTACCCTTGAAAAGCAGGACCTGAAGAAAACTGTGCTGATCCCCGCGAAACTGTCACCCCAGTTTATCTTCGGCAATTATGTGAACGGCACCCTGCTGATTGGTTACCTTATTGACCTGAGCAATCCAAAGCGGTTCAAATACCCTTCGAAGGTGCATTTCGACCTCGATTACCTGAACAATGCCAACCTGAAATACAAAACCAGGGTTGAACCGCAATTTGCTTTATACCAGTGTCCTGAAGGCCGCAAAAGGAAGTTTGCCTGTCCCCAAGGAACCCTCAGTTTTAAGCTTTCGGTGCCCGAAGCCAATTCGTTTGTAATTAACAAACAAACGCACATCGGGAAGACTTTTGGATTTCTGGGCATAACATGCGGGGCTGACTATTACTACAAAGACAAGCAGTACATTGGAATGGGCATGGGCGGGCTGACCGATTTCATCATGCCCGTTCCTGCTCCTGTTGATTATTTAGGTGAATATGAAAGATCGTTCGGCTCGTATCTCGACCTGCTGCACGGCCATGACTACAGGCGGTTTTCGGGCAGCTATGGGTTGAATATCTCCAAATACTCCTATTATAAAAGATATACCGGTGATTTGTACCCTCAATATGTCGATACACTGATCTATTCGAAGATTGAAACAAGAGCGGGGCTTTCGTTTTCAGCCGTTTACAGGTTCAGTGAGTATGCAAGCGCGGGCATCAAATACCTGCCTTCGTTTTACACCTTCAGCCCGGGTGAGTTCAGGTACGGCCATTTCCTGTTCCTCGACCTGGCGATAAATTTCAGGATCAATACAAAGCGGGGGAAGACTGTACATTGATTACCGGACAGATTTATTATCCCCGGGACAATTAATGCGTATCAGGGATCATGTATTGTTTTACCCTGAATTTGTTATGTTTGCAAAGCAACAAGAGAATGTATTTGCAGGGCTTGCCGGCTAATTATTGAAAACCAGATTATTAAACATTTATTACAAAATATTTTTCCTGATGAGCAATCTGATCGATCCCGCGTATGAAACGTTAATTTTTCAATTCAGGGGCTTTAAAGTAATGATTGACACCGACCTCTCTTTACTATACGGCGTTCCGACCAAAGCGCTGAAACAGCAGGTGAAAAGAAACGCAGCGCGTTTCCCTGAAGATTTCATGTTTGAGCTCAATCAGGAGGAAAAGGAAGAACTGGTCACAAATTGTGACCGGTTGGCTGCATTAAAACATTCCTCTGTGAATCCGATGGCTTTTACAGAGCAAGGCGTGGCAATGCTTTCATCCGTTCTGAGGTCAGAAAAGGCGATAAGGATAAACATTGAGATTATGAGGGCATTTGCCAGGTACAGGGCACTGCTCAAAGAAAATGAAGAATTAAAGAAAGAAATTCTGAAACTGGATGCCAAACTAAACCAGGCATTCAGATTTTTGCTCGACAAGATTGACGCTTTGCACCAGCCACCGGGTGAACCAAGAAAACC
>DAONEL010000107.1:0-9285 GCA_035403045.1 Bacteroidales bacterium | reverse complement strand
TTGGCAAATTTTACCAGGTCGGCAAGGCGAAGAATACGCCCCAGCTGCTCTGATGATTTTGCAACGGCTGCATTGCTGCGGCACGACTCCAGTATGTCGTCGGTTACCATCTCCACAGCCGGTATAAGGTGCTGGTACTCAAGGTAACGGCGAAGGATTTCAGATAATTCGCTGTAATATTGTTTTATGCGGCCTTCCTGCCAGTGCTTGCGGCCCGACAACTCATCCAGCTCATTGATGGCTGTTTGCCATGGTGGCAATGCTGGCTTCACAATCTTTGGTAAAAGAGGTTTGTTCTGGCTGCGACGCCAGAAGTAGTAGATCACCAGTGCAATGATGGCGATGAGTCCAGCCATGCCGAAGACATAAGGCAACAACTCTCTGAAGGTGATTGACTGCTTCATCGGCGCTTTTATGTCCTTGATTGCCAGCGTAGTGTCAACGGCTACCGTGCCTACCTGCATCATGAGTGAGTCGGTGTAGGAACTGTAACGCGCAGTGTCCCCGGCTTTGCGGTAATCAAAATTTATCGCGGGAATTGAATGAAATCCCGTATCGAAACTGGTGATAGTGACATATTGCCGGTATTGCATCAGGTCACTGCCTTTGATGGTAGTGGTGTCGATGTTGCCTCTTTTAACCACTTCTATGGCTTGACCGAGTGTGTCAGGGAGGAACGGCCACTGCACCGATACTGATTTGGGAGCTGTAAAACCCAGTTGCAGCCTCACCTGTTCTCCAATGCGGATGGCAGCGGTATCAAGGGTAACAGAAGCTTTTTGGGCAACAGCCATGCCGGAGATCAGTGTACAGATCACCAGGACGGCAGCCATTGCCTTACTCACAAGTTTCCTGTTCAGTTCTCTTCTGCCCATAACATCCGGTTTAGTATCTCGCCTCACGTTTCTTAAACAAACCTATCAGGGGTTTCACATAATCCTGGTCGGTGCTGAATTTCACCGT
Source organism: Bacteroidales bacterium (assembly GCA_035403045.1). GTDB lineage: Bacteria > Bacteroidota > Bacteroidia > Bacteroidales > UBA4417 > UBA4417. Next base: position 8,322 of record DAONEL010000107.1, on the reverse strand, counting down.
ATCAACCCCACACCTGAGGAAGATGCCGCTGATGGTGCCTTCATGGTTTTTCCACCAGTGCACGTATGCTTTCAGCACTGCGGGGTCTGAAAGGTCGATCCATGTGCTGGCATTCGATTCCTTGTCAAATACCTGTGTAAGGCCGACAGCAGGCAGTTTCATCTCGGTTTCATCGTAAACCTGCAGTGCGACAATGTCGTGTTTGCCCGAAGCGATCTGCAGCGCTTTTTCGAAGTCATGGTCGAAGAAATCGGAGATCACAAAGGCAGTGCAGCGTTTCTTGATGGCATTGGTAAGAAACCTCAGCGCTTCCGAAATGTCAGTCTTCTGGCTTTGCGGCTTAAAATCTACCAGTTCGCGTATGATCCTGAGTATGTGAGAAGTACCTTTCTTGGGAGGGATGAATTTCTCCACTGTATCGGAGAAGAAGATCACGCCGACCTTATCATTGTTCTGTATGGCCGAAAAAGCGAGCACTGCGGCTATCTCGGCTATCTGCTCTTCCTTGAACATTTTCCGTGTACCGAACTCGTTTGAGCCGCTTACATCAATCATCAGCATCACGGTAAGTTCGCGCTCTTCGTCAAATATCTTGACAAAAGGATGGTTGAACCGGGCCGTCACGTTCCAGTCGATGTTGCGGATATCGTCGCCGAACTGGTACTCACGCACTTCGCTGAAAGCCATGCCACGTCCCTTGAAGGCACTGTGGTACTGCCCCGAAAATATCTGGTGCGAGAGGCCACGTGTCTTGATCTCTATCTTCCGAACTTTCCTGATGATTTCGGAGGTTTCCATGACTTAATTGCTAATTGCAGGGTTTACCGTTACGATGTGAAAATGGCATCATGCGAAGGGTTGTGTTTTGCCGCAAGGGGTTGATCCTAGGGCACTTCAACCGTGTTGAGTATTTCGCTGATGATTTCTTCGGTGGTAATGTTTTCGGCTTCGGCTTCGTAGGTGAGCCCGATGCGGTGGCGCATCACGTCGTGTGCAACGGCGCGAATGTCCTCGGGTATCACATAACCGCGGCGCTTGATAAATGCAAATGCTTTGGCAGCGAGAGCAAGGTAAATGCTCGCCCTGGGAGATGCACCATAGCGGATCAGGTTTTCGAATTTCTTCAGCTTGTAATCGGCGGGGAAACGCGATGCAAATACGATATCGGTAATATAGTTTTCGATCTTTTCGTCGAGGTACACCTGCCTTACCACTTCGCGGGCTTTCACGATGTCAGCCGGTTTGAGGATGGTGTTGGTCGAAACATTTTCCTCGCTGATATTCTGTCGCAATATGAGCTTTTCTTCCTGTTTCTGCGGATAGGTAATCACCACCTTAAGCATGAAACGGTCAACCTGTGCTTCGGGAAGCGGGTAGGTGCCTTCCTGTTCAATGGGGTTTTGGGTAGCCAGCACCAGGAAAGGTTCAGGCAGTTTGTATGTTTTGTCGCCAATGGTCACCTGGCGTTCCTGCATGGCTTCGAGCAGCGCACTCTGAACCTTGGCAGGCGAACGGTTGATTTCATCGGCAAGGATAAAGTTTGCAAAAATGGGCCCTTTCCGCACCATGAAGTCTTCGTTCTTCTGGCTGTAGATAAGCGTACCGATAAGGTCGGCAGGCAGAAGGTCGGGGGTGAACTGTATGCGGCTGAAATTGAGGTCAATGGTTTTGGCCAGCGATTTGATTGCAAGGGTTTTGGCAAGTCCCGGAACCCCTTCGAGAAGGATATGCCCGTCGGCCAGAAGCCCTATCAGCAGCCTTTCGATCATCTGTTTCTGTCCGACAATTACCCGGTGCATTTCCATGGTGAGCAGGTCAACAAAGGCGCTCTCGGTCTGTATCCTGTCGTTCAGTTCCTTGATGTTTGAATCTACCATAATAGCATTAGTTTAGGTGGGGCAAAATTATGAACAGGCGTTGCATCCATGGTGCAAACGGCTGTTAAAAAATGTTAATCCCCCGAAACTTGTTGAAGGGGCTGATTGACAACTATTTCCAATTGATTGCTTACCTTTGCTTTAACAATTTGTCAACCAATGAACATTGAAATTATAGGAACTGCCGCCGGAACCCTTTCATGCATCACTTTTATGCCCCAGGTTTTGCGCACCTGGAGGCTGAAATCAGCCGATGAAATCTCACCCGTCATGTTTGTGATTGCCATGGTCAGCACACTGTTGTGGCTGGTTTATGGCATACTGATTCACAGCTTTTCAATGATCTTTACCAACGTTGTAGTATGCTGCCTCTCGGTGGTTATGCTGGCGATGATCATTTCCTTCAGGAAAAAGAAGGAAATATCAAAGCTCATAAAGAACGGGAATGATGAATAGCTTGCTTATTCAGCCAGTATTGTCGCGATTCTTTCAATTTGCAGGTGACGTTCAATGGAATAAGTAGTTTCCGTTTTTTCAAGATGGTTGAGAATCATCAGTGTCTTATAGTAAAGTTTTGTTGTAAATTCATCTTTAAGATTGCCTGCAGTGCGGTTTCCCGCAATTTCCATCATAATATCTGCCAGCTGACCTAAATGTCCATTGCTGAAGTGTTTTATTCCCAGCAGGTAATCCATGAAATCGCTGTCAGGCACTGAGGTGAGTTTCCCGAGATCAATATCCAGTTCTTCTTTCAGTGCAATGATGCAGGTATCGATGCCATCCTGAACCTGTCCGCTGCCCTTTGAACCTATGAGGCCGGCAAGTAAACTTCCCAGCGCCCGCCCAAGCTGGTCGAATTGACGGAGCAGATAATCTTCCTGTGGCATAACTGGAGAATTAAAGTGTTTCAGGTTCAGTGCATTTAAGCCTGACTAAACTACAGGATATTTAAAGTTTGCAATTACTTCAATATTTCCTTTTTATCTTTGAAGCAAATCCTCCTACTCCAAGTGTGATGTTGTATATATTTCCTGCATAAGCATCATATTTCCCCGCGAAAGGCGGGTGATTGTACTCAAATCTCAGTCTGATAAATGTGTATTCGTTGACGGGCATATATTGAACCTGTACCTGTTTTCTTTTCTTAAGTTTGAAATCGATGTTGAGGCCTGCAGTTACAGATGCGCCGGCAGGGCCGATGGTTTCATATTCGGCACCCATTTCTTTTTTATCTTTTTCGGTAGCCGAAACATAAGTAGCATTGATTCCTGCGAAAGGTGCTATCCGGGCAAACCTATTATCAATGATATGGTATCCCAGCGTCGCACCTCCCATCACTATTGATGAACGTGAATCCTCCTTCCAGGTGAATTCCCCGAAGGCCATGTCTCGAAGCGTTTTCCCGAAACCTATGTAGTCCCGAAGGTATAAAACCAGTTTTTTGTAATTGATATCGAATTCAACCCCGAATGGAATGTTGTTGGTAAAACACTTGCCAAGATCACCGGTAAAGATTCCATAACCCGAGAAAAACTCGAAACCTATTCCCCATTTATTCTGTTTATACTCCACAAGGAAGTACTTCCTGATAAAGGGATTGAATTCTGAACCGGGGTATTTCGCTATATATTCCTTACATTCCACGTTGATGGAGTCCTGCATCTGGTGTATTTGGGAGCCATCCAGAAGCAGGTATTTCAACAGGAAGGAATAAAATTCTCTATCGCTTTGATCCAATTCCGAAAATGTAAGCTCTTGCTGAAGAATATCGAAGCTTCCGGCGGTGCGTTCTTCTACTTTTTGAGAGAGCAGGTCAGTCTGAGGCCTGATCTTCCTTCTGAAATTGGTTATAAAAACGCTGTCGTATTGCAACAGGCAGCTTTTCAGTAATGAATAATCCTTTATCCAGTAACAAAGCAGCCACTCTTCATTTGGGTAAAGCGTGATATAATCAGCATCATCTACTTCCTTTCTGAAATAAGTCATTACTTCACCCACTTTCTGCAAATCACCGGCGAGGAATTCATCCAGCAGCAGTGCACGCCCTTTGGAGATGATGACTGATTTTGAATCTTCGTAATTCCTGATACGGGTAGCGATGCTATCGGTTTGAGCAACAGAAATCACAGAAATTGAGATAAAGGTAAATAACAGAATAGTGTTCTTCATGAGATGGTACTTGCGTTCTAATTTATCAAGATACAATCGATTTACTATAAATCCAGCTTCTTCCGTATATCCTTTGGAATGGCGCTCTTGTGAACCATTATGGCAATGGTGTTGAGCCGCACATAGGGTTCCGACATATTAAGGTAACCGCCGTTGCTGTTGCTGCCTGCCGCCCATGAGTTCTTGGTGATATAATATGCTGTTCCTTCCTGGTCGCGGGTAAGGCCGGTGATGTGCATCAGGTGGTCGTCGGTAGCGGAGTAGTTGTCGAAAGCAGCCTGCCGCATCTCCTGCGTGACCTTTTTCTGGGGAACTGGCTTTTCAAAAGTATAGAATTGCTTCTGCCTTTCCTTTTCGGGGATGCTTTCCCACTTGCTGCGTTCGGTGCCGGTGGCCGATTCCAGTGCAACATCCGGAACTATTGCCACGCCATTCCTGTGCGAGAAGCCTTTATCGCTTACATCACCGTCCCAGTCAACGGTATAGCCGTTTTCGAGGGCGTTGTTCATCACAGCGATAAGGTCGTCGAGGGGTACATTGTAATAGCTGCCATACGCCCAGTTGTCGGGGATTTCGAGGATAAACGGCTGGTAGAAAGGGTGGTGGGTGTACGAAGTAAGTTCTACATAATCGGCCGGGTCGAATTTGGGTGTGCTCACCTTTGCTTCGCCGGCAGGCAGCGGGCCGAGGTACACATCAAGCACGGCGCTCACAGCTTTGAACCAGTCGGGGGTGAGCTTGCCGTTGGGATTTTTCACCAGTGCATCTGCCATGGCTTTAAGCACCGCTTCCATTTCGGCATGTACGGGCTTTGTCTGGCCATTGGCAAGGCCTGAGTACTGTGCTTCGGTCATCAGGCCGTCGGTGGCGATCACATTAAGCACATCGTGTGCCTGCCCGCCTTCGCCGAAGTTGGCCGTACCCTGGCGCCTTACGTAATTCCTTGCTTTCTGCTCGTAGCACTTGCGTACGAAGTACATTTCCGACAAATCGAGGGTATCGTGGGTTATCCTTGCCAGTTCCGACTCAATGTAGGAGGTGGTGGCAAAACTCCAGCAGGTGCCCGACGAATACTGGTCCTTGACCGGCGTGGCCCTGATCCTTACCACATCGGTAAATACATATTTCTCGGGTTTGGTGGTGTCTTTATCCTGTGCTGATAGTGCGGACGGAAACGAAAGAACAATCGACAGGCAAAATAAGGCAAACTGTTTCATCAGGTTATGATTGAATGAGTATTCAAAAGTAGATAGAAATAATTAATGTCCCCTCATCCTGTGAAGAGAAAAGCCCCTTGGCAGCGGGCTGGACGAATCAGTAAAGATTACTTATGAAGCTTTATAGTAATGTTCTCATTATTAATAATATATACCTGGTATTTACTGCTAAAGCAGTATTCATCCGGGTAATATCTTTTAGATAACAGTCAATGCATTAATTATGAATACAGCAGGCGATTTCTATACAACCCATGTTTAATGAGCATTCCGTGTTTTCAGGAAAAGAAACGGAAGGAACAGATCAAACTTTACTGTAAAATGACCTTCTGCGATGTAGTTTTGCCTGCCGATGTCAGGCTCACTGTATAAACTCCCGAAGCCATCGATTCCAGGTCTAATTGAATTTTTTCGCCCGATGCGAAATGCTGAACAAAAACGGGTTTGCCAACTGCGGATGTGATTTTAACAGTAACATCACCCTTTGAAGTGCAGTTTATTACCAGGTAATCATCGGCAGGGTTCGGCCATACATTGAAATCAATTGCCGGTTCAGGCTCTGCTCCGGTTACAACGTATCTGTTTTGTGCGAAAGAGGTATTATCACACACGATTTCCGATACGATCCCGGGCACGAAACCGGAAATATAGGTATTCTCATAAGTATCATAAGCAATCATTTTCACCACATTGCCGGTGTCGATCCCTACTACCATAAAGGTTCCGGTATTCTGGTCAAACGAAGAAGAACCACCTGCATAATAGGGAAATTCCGCCAGTTTTATCCTGGAAATAATATCGCCGGATACCGTATCAATTTCCACAACATAGGTTCCTGTATAGTTATAGGCTGAATCAAAGGTGGCATTCAAGGCATAAATTCTCCCATTCACATTGTCAAAGTTTACACTGGTGATGTTGTTGAAGGGATGCGTGGTGTTCAGTATTGTTTTTGTAAATGAAAACTCATTTTCCCTCACGGGTAATGAATACAAACACAGAGCGGGATCGTTGGTGAAACCCACATAGTACAAAATGCCATTGTTGGCGTCAAACCCGATGGCATCCACAATTATTCCATTTGCGCCCGGTTCATAAATTACGCCGATAAGGCTATCCTGGAAGGTGTTCATATCAAATTCATAAATGCTGATGTATTCCTGGGTTTCCATTTTTAAATTGTACATTTTTCCGGTACTCATATCAAACTCGGTGATATTTGTATTCACCGAAGCTTGCATCATTTGCTCATCGCCGGTGATTGAGTTATAAGCGTATAATCCTGCGCTGTCGCCCGAGATGCCGGTCAGGTAATAATTGCCATTGTAGGCATCGAACGCTGATGTGGCATAAAAATATCCATCAAGAATGGAAGGAACAACAGTCACAGATTCAGGATTCAAAGCCTGCCATTTAATAATATCTACCTTCCCTGTTCCGGGATTGGGAGCAACCCCTATCAGGTTTATCTGCGCATTGATGCCAATACTCGCCAGCGAAAATAAGGTCGTGATAAGAATGGTTTTCATGGCTTTTGCTTTAAATACCTTTAATAAACAGAGAGATGCTCTTTTTAGTTCAATTACCACGATTATGTAAAATGAATGGAATGTCGGAAACAGGAATATAAATCATGTGCAAGTATATCAAAATCAATCATTCTGTGTGATCAGTTAAGATCAGTTGCTTATCAGAATGTACTCCAAGCTGCTTTTTCAATCCTGAAAAAAGCCCTGGTCGTGTCAACAGCTTTTACTTCATCAAAATCTTTACAAGTATAAATAATTACAGAAATGAATTTCATAAATACCCAAACATAACAGGAAATTCCCGAATCAATCAATGGTACGAATGCATCAAAACCCTGGTTTTCCTTTTTCCCCTGGTCCCCTGTCTCAAAAATGATCGGTTCACTGTATGCTTTTAAATCCAGTGCTGCAGTTATCTGACCGAAATAATCCTTTATTGTTGCCTTATCTGCATCAATAGTATAAAATCCTTCCAGCAGAAGTCGTTTACGGGTAATTGTTGGTGCTAAATCTTTTATCATTATATCTGAATATGTTGTTATAGGCTGCTTAAGCAAGGTCTGCCGCTGACGGCTGGTGTTGTGTATAGTGCAGGCGACTGAAAATTTATTCTATCTCATGTATCCAGGCGGAAAAAAAGCGAGTTGTTTTCGTAATACGTTGAATGGATGAATTGTACGCATCCAAGATTCTAACCGGTTGTTATTAACTATTCGTTCTAAAGGTATCATTTTTCTTTACAAATTGTCTGAAATCTATAAGAAGTTTGTCAAAATCTAACCCATAAGTCTGTTTGAAAATTTCATCATGGTCATCTGATTTTATCAGCCCTTTCATATATAGCAGAAATTTATCCTTTCCGTAATTTACTACCAGATAATCAACAATACAGGCAAACTCAGAATACATAAAAGGAATCCGGTTTTTAACATTAAGCTTAGTATTGTCTTCTCTGGTTGTTTTAAAATCAAAAGGAGGTAGAAAATTTCCTTGAGCGATAGCATGATAGGTTTCATCCTTACCCGGATAAAATGAAGTCCCCATTTGATTGGCGCTATATACTGCAATTCCTTCAAGTAACCATTTTGGATATTTCAACTCAGCCAATATCCCTTTATGCTGAAAAATCAAAACATGCGAAAGCTCATGGCGTACATATATTTCTAAAGAAATTATTCCTTGATTGTCCTCTTTAAGCGCCCAGGGTGATATTATTAACCTGCCACTTGGATAGGCTGAAAACCTGGCTTTAGAAAATGATCGTTTAATGAAACTCAGGCTATCTCTAAAAATAAATATTTCAGGTTTTTGTGTAAACTTCAAATCATGGAATTTCTCGATGGCAGGAATTAACGTATCAATCCTGGTAAAATCATTATAATCGGCACCTTTCTGAACATAGATAATTGTATTTGTTCGTTCGTGCTTTGTAAATCCAACGATTATCGGTGAATATGTGAAAAGCTTGCCGAATAAAAACAAATAACAAACAAAGCCGGAAACTGCGATTGTTATCCCGATTAAAATCTT
>DAONEL010000106.1:7572-9551 GCA_035403045.1 Bacteroidales bacterium | reverse complement strand
TGGTCGAAATTCGACCTTAAAGTTCATCCGCGCGCCTGGGTAAAACTGCCTGCCGTAGTCGGCCTTGATGCCTCAGGAAAAATAAAAAAGGTATCACCGCTAAAACTCAGGCCAGCCCCGGTGGTTTCATTTGAAAAGCCCGGTAAACAATACAGCCTGAAACTTGCCGCCAACAGCAGGAAAGTAAGCGACCGATTCCTGGTTTATAACGAAGACAATGCCGGTAAACTGTTTTTGCCTGAGATTGCCGATTCGGTAAGCAAAGATTTCAACTTTGAGAACCTGTCGAAGTATGTCAACGTGGTGGAAGAAATACCCGAAGCCAGCACCAGCATTGAGGCTCCGGCTCTTTTATACATCTCGCCTAACCAGCTCGCCGGATTTATGCACAAGCTCAAAGCAGATGCAAGGATCACTGCCGAAAAATCAACCGGATTACGTTTACAAACAACAGACCCGCTTTCGGGGGCTAAAAGTGAGATCACGGAGTTGTGGCACACATCCTTGGGAGTGAAACTGAAAGACGGAAAGGTCTCGGACGATCTGCCGGCACTCACAACCATCAGGGCTTTATGGGCTTTCGATGCTGATTCAAAACTTGAGAACATGCCGGGACGAAACCAGCCTTTTATGGCTTCGCTCGATGCCAGTAACCGTCACAAACTGGTACATACAACATCCAATTACAACATATCAGGTTACAAGCCAAAAGCGGTTCCGGTTAATAAACTGATGCTGACCTCGCTGGGAGCATACCTTGACCTGCATGCTTTTTTTGATGTTCCTTCACCCGCCGACGATATACTGAACATCATTGAATGGCAGCACTTTGCCACCCTTGGGCGCGACCATTATGTAAAAGTGGTTGAGGAAGGATACCTGTTCCCGTTCGGACACAAAGCTGCAATTGTTAAAATCACAGAGCGCAAATTCGAAAAGACGAAAAAAGCCGCGGTGAACAGGCAACGAATGTTCATTGTGGTGATTGAAAAAGAAGTGCTTTACGACAGGAGCGATCCCAATAACAACTTTATAAAATTCCCGTTCCAGGCAGTAAGAATTGAAACCACTTCTACTCCCAACATTGACAACCCGGTTGATTCTACAATCGTTACGGTGCCTCCATCCGGCGGCCAAAATCCTAATAACAAGGAGAAAATAAACACATCCTACAACTTCTATATTAAGGTAGGAGGCGAGCCATTCAATTTCGACATTACAACTACCGATAAGGAAGGCAATGAGCAGAAAATCAGGATGCCACTGGCGTTTCTCGAAAACTTCATTGCCCGTCATGATAAATATCCGCAGGATATCATCAAAGACTACAACGAAAAGCAGCCCGGCCTTAATACCGTTGAACTGAACAAACAGAAGATTGTTTATGCCGAAAGCCTGCTCGACAATGATACAATGTTCGAAACGGATGAAATATCATTTGGCGCGATCACCTATCCATCAACCGGTGCAGGAAGTATAAGATTTCATCCGGTAATGCAGTGGGCTGACATTTATGTTGAACAAGTGAATCAGCTTACCAACAGCAATGAACCAGTCAAAATAGAAATTGTTGATGATGCCAATCCCGGGCATGTGTTTGCCGCCGTAAAGCAGGGCGGCAAAGTCGATTTCACCGGCGGAGCCGATAAATCGGGGGGATTTCTCTCGCCTAACATGCAAATAACTGCCCTGAGCCGGTTGATGGGGCCTGTGGGTGGCGCTATTGACGATATCAGCAATATGGTTTTTAAGGCAGCCGACTTCTTCAAAGCACTTGATAACCTGCCTGTTGCCAAGATTTTTGGCGCTATTGAAATCTTTTCACTTTTTGCCGATACCAATAGCCTGAAAGGCAGCCTCGATTCCTACATCAGCAGCATCAACAACATCCGGAAGAAAATAGAAGAAATCAAGAACGACCTGTTGCTCCTTGAAGCCCGCGCGGCTGAAACAGGGGAAAACATCTCAGCCCAGGCCCA
>DAONEL010000106.1:0-7472 GCA_035403045.1 Bacteroidales bacterium | reverse complement strand
AGCAAGCCATTCGAACTGTCGAAACCGCCGGTTCTATCAACCGAAGCGCGCTTCGAAAAGTTTGGAATACAGATTGCCGATATGCTTGAAGTTAACTTCAACTACCTTAAATTTACGGGCGGTTCATCCGGCAAGAGTGATGTTAAAGTTGACCTTGGCCCCGGCATTCCTCTCAAGTTTATCGGTGCTCTCGAGTTTGTTAATAACCTGCAAAGCATTATCCCAAAAACCGGTTTTTCTGATGATGGTCCGTATATTGAGCTCACCACAACGGGTGTAAAGGCTGGCTTCACAATTTCGGTTCCAAACATTGCAGTGGGTATATGCATGATTACCAACATCTCGCTGGGTGCTTTTGTGAACCTGCCATTTACAGGCGATCCGCTTACTGTCGGCTTTAATTTCTGCACAAAGGAAAATCCTTTCATGCTCACAATTTCCTGCTTTGGCGGTGGTGGGTTTTTCCGGCTCATAACCCGTCTCGACGGCCTGCAGTCAGTTGAAGCAGCATTTGAGTTTGGCGCTGCCATTTCACTTGACGTGGGAGTTGCATCAGGAGGCGTTTCGGTGATGGGCGGCTTTTACTATAGTTTGTTATTAAAAGATAAACAGCTCACCAATCCCGATCGCACAATCGAAGTTTCCGAAACTGAACTTACGGGATACCTGCGCATTAACGGGCATTTGTCAATCCTTGGGCTGATTCATGTTTCACTCGAATTCTATTTATGCCTGACGGCAAAAATTGAAAACGGAAAAGTGCGCAAACTCGAAGGCTCGGCAACACTCAAAGTGAAGGTAGAAGTTCTGTTCTTCAGTAAAACAGTGTCTGTTACTGTGCGTAAGCAGTTTGCCGGCAACGAAGGCGACCCGACATTCAAAGAGATGATCGAATCCGACGACTGGCAGCAGTATTGCCTCGCTTTTGCAAACGAATAATTTTTCACCAGATAACAATATTCAAAATGATACAGGAATTGGTTTTCACCACACTGCCGAACCAACGGACAGTCATCGACGGTAAAGAACATCTCAAAGTTTCGGTTTTCGTGACATCGCGTATAAAAAGCATCGCTGAAGCAAAGCTCTCACAGGTTCCCGATATGCTCAACTGGGCTGATAAAATCAAAGAGACAACTTTTAGTTTCCGCATCAGTGGTATAACCGGTGATGTAATAGCAAAACCTGATAAGGAGCAAATTGACACTGCATTGTTTCACAGCATTTTCCACAGCAATATCATCGTTGAGAAATATGAAATGGAAAACCTCAGCCTGAAACAGATTAACTCCTTTCCGGTAAAACATGTCAGTGATTTCCTGTTGAAATCCTACAGCAAAGCCGCTATCGAAAGTCCGCGTACCTTACTGCCGGCCGACTTCTTTATTGATCCTGACAAACTGGGCGTCGTCTCCGAGTTGCGGATTGATCCACAGGCTCCTGCGCAAGCTGAGAACACTCAGTTAAAAAAGCCCATACAGGCTAAATCGATCCTTCTGAAAGACGAGGATACCCATAAAGAAGTACTCAACACACTGAAATCCTATAAATTTATACCTTTTGCCAAAACACCTGAGCCGGTTAAAGATTTTACTCAGTTAAGAAACTTTCACAAGCAGGATAAGCTTAAAATACAGCCTTTAATAATAAAGAAGCCGACTTTCGAATTTCACAACATCCTTTCGGTTGTTAACAGCTATCCGCAGATCATGCGAAAACTAGGTTTCATCCTTGATTTCACGATTCCTTTGCCCGCTGGCATGCCTGCAACAGGAACCATTAACCTGATACCAAAAGCGCTCACCTTTACTGAACCGAATACCACGGTTTCGGTTCCGTTGACTGCCTATAATCTGACACCCGGCGGCTTTTTTGCTGCCGACAAGGCTGGCGCAATTTTCAAAAACGGTTTTGTAAAGATTAATACCGACGAATTCTCAGTAGTTCAGATCGATACGGATGGTGTTGCCTTAAAAACCGCCAATGCTGTTGAGAACAAAACAAATGAAGTTGCGCGCTTCTTTGAGGTAAAATCCAGAGTAACTCTCATCAAACTGCAACGGCCTGCGGCTGTAAAGATGCAAGCCAAAACCAGCTTCCAGGCAACCGGCATAAAGCCTGTGATGCAATTACAGAAAATCAGGCCTCTTGAAAAACTAAAACTTACTGAGCCCCCGGCAAACGATGGATTGCCTTTCATGCGTACGGCCGGTATTGCACTCGTAAGAAATGGAATGTCAGGGCATATTGTTAAAAGGCTTGAACGAAATGTAAACTTTCAGAATGCGCTTATTGATGCTGCTCCAAAAGACAAACTGCTACCAATCAAAATCCCGGTTGAAACGCTGTATTCCGAAGACCTGGTAATGGGTTACCGCATGGACATTGCCTATGAGGATAATCCCGGTAAATGGCACTCGCTTCACCAGCGGAAAAATATCTATAACTGGTTTGATGACGGAGGAACACAGCACCCGGTTGACAATGACAAACCTGATGAAGGTTACGTGGAATTAGCCCTTACCGAAAAGCCAGCCAAGCCTGACGATCTATATGTTTCGGAAACGCTTGCCCGGTGGGAAGGCTGGAGCCTTTCGGTGCGAAAGCCCGGATATGCCATCAACGAATCAGATGAACAGTCGGAAATAAAGCCTGAAAACCGCCGCGACTTCGTTTACAAGCAAAAAGCGCTGGAAATGAGGAAGTACGCTTTCGACCCAACACTTGATTTTAAATTTCATGCAAGTGCTGAAATTGTGCCCGGTACATTGCCCAAACTCAGATTCGGAAAAAAATACCGCCTGCGCATCCGCACAGTTGACCTTTGCGGCAACAGCACGGATGTAAACAGCCAGTCGGATTCTCCAGCTGAAACAACAAGAGGTAACATCAGGTACCTCCGCTATGAGCCTTTATCAAGCCCTATCGTACTGGCTGGCAATGCATTACGGGATGGCGAGTTTCTTGAACAGATGGTAATTCGCAGCAACTTTGATACACCGGCCAGTTCGTATGAAAAATCCCATCCTGTAAGAGGCCAGGCTTCTGACGGCATCTCGCAGCGTTATCTTTTGCCTCCGAAAAACAGTCAGCTGATGGCTGAAACCCATGGCATGTTTGACAAGGCTTTCGGCAACAATCCCGAAACAGCCAGGAAAATTTACGAGATCATCACTTCACACGAAGGATTGTACCAACCCGGAAGCAATAATACCGAGAAGGTATATGCTCCTTCGGAAGTAGAAATCATATACCTGCCTGATCCTATGGCAGCCGGTGTCGCAATTTTTGCTGATGAAGAGGCCGAAAACACGCATACCCAGGACTTTAACCCGAGAATGTTCGGCTTCTTCTCAAAGGAAGAAATCGCACCTTCGTCAACAAACACAACAACAATTCCTGAGGAGTGGTACAATGCCGCAGTGATAAGACTTAAACTCGAGGAAGGAACATTCGGCTCTGATTGGGACAAAAATAACCGCATTCTAACTGTCAGGTTACCGAAAGGGCAGCGGTTAAAATTAAAGATAAGCACTTTCTGGCGAGAAAATGACCTTAAAGAGTTATCAGCAATCTGGAACCTGATTCGTGAAGGCAATCCTGCGAATATGTCTGACATTGAATCCGATGCACTCAGCGGCCGGCATTGGATGGTGAGCCCGGCGCGCTCAATGGAACTTGTACATGCTGTGCAGCAGCCGGTTGAAGCCCCGGTACTCGAGAAAATCCTGCCCGAGCGCGAGTATGGTGACACCACTGCTGGCATCAATACACGATTCTCAGTGCATGGCGAGAGTACTGACTTCGTGGAAATTCAGGCCCAATGGACAGAAAAGGCTGATGATTGCATCTCGGTGGAAATTAAAGACAAGAACTTCAGGTACACTATTCCTGACATCGACATTTATTATCACGATAAAACGGTTACTATCGGTAATATTCCTGAACTCCGCCCCGACCTTAATTTCAACAAAACCAGGGTCGTAAGCCCGGTATGGAAAGACGATCCCAAACGGATATCAACCATTGAAGTACAGCCTGGTGCCACACGGATCAACCAGTTGTATCGCAATCAAGCCGTGAAGTTAGCGGAGCTAAAAACCCAAAAAGATACTACTCCTAAAACGGTTGTAAACAGCCTTAAATTCGAGATAGCCGAATCGAAGCTTCATCTCGTTAAACTTTTGGACATGCGAAATTTCCCAATGGAGCATTCGTTCGGTGATACAAAACACCGATGGGTTGATTATTGCGTAGTGGCATCGTCTCGTTATCGTGAATATTTCGGGAAAATACTGACTGCTGATCCCCGGCTAAGCATCACAAGGCAATCGGATTGGAAAAAGAAGATCAATATACTCAGCACTGCAAGACCCGCCAAACCTGAAATCGACTACATCGTTCCAATCTTTGAATGGCAAAAATCTGACAAGGCAGATGCCATGTACCATCGGCGCAAAGGCGGCGGCCTGCGGATATACCTGAAACGGCCCTGGTTTTCGAGCGGTGACGACGAAATGCTTGCTGTGATACTGCAAAACCAAAACACCTCAGGTGGCCTGAAACCAATAACAATGATCGGAAGCACAGGATATACCGATTACTTTACGCACTGGGGCAGTGATCCGTTGTTCGCATCTGCAGTCCCGGAAAGTTACAGCCCATCACCAGCCAATTTCAGGCTCAACCCTGTAGTGGACGACAACCTGGTTTATCCCGGCAGGGACAACACAAAAGCCACAGCCGTAGCTTATCCGGTGGAATTTGACAAGGAAAGGCAGATGTGGTACTGCGACATTGCCCTCAATACCGATGACATGTACTTCCCGTTTATTAAACTTGCGCTGGCACGTTACCAGGCGCATTCTCTGAGAATAAACGATACGGATGTTTGCCTCTCAGCTGTAGTGATGGCTGGTATGATTCAGCTTGTGCCCGAACGGAAAACAACCTTGAAATTAGCACCTGATGGTAACAGGCAAAAGCTCACCATCAGTTTCGAAGGTCCGGTCTATAATGAAAGAATGTCGCGCTACGGAGTAAAATCGAGCCTCAGGATTAGCATCATTGATACCGCACTTTCACAGCCTGTGCAGGGAGTGATTACCGACGGCGTTAACAAGCGCAAACTCGAAAACGACAGTTGGGAGATTGATATACTGCAAACCAATGTTACCAACAATATTATTTCGATCACCCGGGATTTCAGGCTGCCGGAGGCATTTAAAACAGGTGCATTCCAGGTAATTATTGAAGAGATTGAACATGGACCTGTGAAGATGCAGGGGCTTACTGATGTCTATGAAAAACGTCTTGGCAATCCTGAAGAAACTGACAGACTGGTATTTGCCGATGTATTCAGGGTAAACGAAAGTTAGTCTTGGTATGAACTAAAAACCAGATTAACGTCAGTAAGGATGGTGAAAATCATCATTTGTTCAGGAATTCACAGATTTTTGCTGCGAAAGCCATTACAAATAAACACAATCGCTATAAATAATTAAGAGCGAAGCCTTTCATAACAATTCCGGAATGGTTTTAGCTTATTAAAAATCAAACCATTATTCATGTTTGCCACATTAAAATATCCTGTACTTGGATTCATGAGAGTGAGACTGCTCATCCGGCGTGAATGTAAAAAATGGCTCGTTGAGCTGATTGGCGCCGATTTGCAGATTGAAGTTTACGAAGAAGATTTCGTCCTTGATGCCCAATAATAAGGATGCTGAAACCGTAAACTGATCATGAAACTCCTGATGCACATTCAGTTGTGCCGGGAGATTGGTGTGTCTTTAAGTGCCGGGTGCCATGTACCATGTGCCATCTTACAAATGGAGACATCTATTTCCAAAACTCATTTCATTTCGTTTCTCCATTACTCGCACTCTCCCACATTCTTACATTCTCACATTTTCAAATCCCCAAATTCTCAAATTCCAAAACTACATCCTTTCCGGCACCTCAATCCCAAGTAGCCACATAGCATTGCGTATAACATTCCCTGTAAAGTTGCATAACGCCAACCTGAAACCGCGGATGGTTTCACTCTCCTCTTTTAATATGCTTATATCGTGGTAGAATCGGTTATAGGTGCCCGCTAACTCGTAAGCATAATTAGCGATAACAGCGGGGCTGTGGGTTTCAGCAGCTAAAGAAACAGTGGCTTGAAAATCATACAGCAAACGCAAAACATCCTTTTCCTGTGATAAGATTGCCGGCGCATACGACAGGTAATCATACTGCTCTCCCGGATCAATTCCCAATTTAGAAGCGTTGCGCAGTACCGATTGTATCCTCGCGTAGGTGTATTGAATAAACGGTCCCGTATTGCCATTAAAATCAACTGATTCCTCAGGATTGAACAGCATATTCTTTTTAGGGTCAACTTTCAGGATGAAATATTTCAAAGCACCAAGGCCAATGGTACGGTAGAGTTTCGCTGCCTCGATGTCATCAAAAGACTCCAGTTTACCCAACTCACGCGCCATTCGTTCAGCAGTTTCAAACATTTCCTGCATCAGGTCATCGGCATCCACCACCGTTCCTTCGCGCGATTTCATCTTTCCATGAGGCAACTCAACCATGCCGTATGAGAGGTGATAAATTGCTTCAGCCCAATTATAGCCCAGGTGTTTCAGCACCAGTTTCAGCACATTGAAGTGATATTCCTGCTCATTGCCAACCACATAGATGAGTTGCGAAGGATGGTACTCTTCATAACGCTGCCTGGCTGTTCCCATATCCTGGGTCATGTAAACTGATGTTCCGTCACTGCGAAGAAGAAGTTTTTCATCAAATCCGTCAGCGGTAAGGTCAATCCATACCGAGTTGTCTTCACGTCTGGTGAATACGCCTTTGTCAACGCCTTCATTTACAAGAGATTTACCAAGAAGATACGTCCGCGACTCGTAGTATATCTTATCGAATTCAATACCCATAGTATTATAGGTAGTATCGAACCCGCTATACACCCATTGGTTCATCATCTCCCACAACCGAAGCGTTTCAGTATCATGCGCTTCCCATTTTCTGAGCATTTCCTGGGCTTCGAGGATAAGCGGCGCTTTTTTGGCAGCTTCATCCGGAGTTAATCCATCGGTAACAAGTTCATTAATCTCACTTTTATAATGCTGGTCAAAAATCACATAATACTTGCCAACCAGATGATCCCCTTTAATTCCTGAGGTTTCAGGCGTTTCACCGTCACCCCATTTGATCCAGGCTAACATGCTTTTGCAGATGTGAATACCGCGATCGTTCACCAGGTTGACCCGCACAACTTTTTTACCTGAAGCTTCGAGTATCCGCGAGAGCGAAAAACCAAGGAGGTTGTTGCGTATATGACCCAGATGGAGCGGTTTATTGGTGTTGGGAGATGAAAATTCGACTACTACAGGCTGCCCCCCCGATTGTTTGCTGAATCCAAATTCAGTTTCAAGCCTGTTTCCCGATAAGAACTGCAGCCAGAAGGA
>DAONEL010000105.1:0-9554 GCA_035403045.1 Bacteroidales bacterium | reverse complement strand
GATTATTGAAAGATATGAGAGTAACCTGAAGCCGGACTCATAGCAGATGTAGTCCGGGCCTCAAAATTAAGAATGATTGCAACGGGAGAATTTTCTAAGTTTGCAACAACCTGAAGGTTCCTGCTTCCGGAAGATTCGGATACGGAACTTCGATTGCCATGGCCTGAGAACAGCATTCGGATTATGAGCCTGAATTATATACATGACAAGACTTTCAGCAGTACTGACTTCGCGCTGTTACACCTTGAAGCTGCTGAATATGAGAACTGCGTTTTCGACTACTGCAACTTTTCTGAATGCGATCTGTCGGAGTTCAGGTTTGTGGAGTGTGAGTTTAAAGGCTGCAACCTGAGCCTGGCAAAACTCAATAGAACAGTTTTACGGGATGTCAGATTCAAAGATTGTAAATTGCTGGGAATGAGGTTCGAAACATGCAATGAATTCGGGCTTTCGTTCTCGTTTGACCATTGCATACTCAATCACGCTTCGTTCTACAGGAATAAAATCAAAGGGACGTTATTCAAAAATTGCCAGCTCCAGGAGGCTGATTTTGCTGAATGCGACCTGACGGGTGCTGTTTTTGACAACTGCGACCTTGCAGGCGCCATTTTTGACCACACCAATATCGAGAAAGCTGATTTCAGGTCTTCGTTCAATTATACAATCGATCCGGATGCCAACAGGATAAGGAAGGCGAAATTTTCGCTGCCCGGAGTTACAGGGCTTTTAACCCGTTTCGATATCGAAATTGATAACAGTTTCTGAGGCATACAGCGGAATGTAATTGAAGGAAATGCCAGCCGGCTTCAGTTTGGTTATTAGCAATTCAGTCTTCTGCCAGGCGATGGCTTGTGTGAAAGGGGTAGGTGGACAATTGACAATTGACAATGGACAATTGACAATTGACAATTGACAATTAACAAATAACAATTAACAAATAACAATTAACAATTAACATTGGACAATTGATTTTGTGAATTGTTTTTATTGATTTATACAAAATCAGACAACAGGCACATCGGTTTTGGCAAAAGATCAGGATTTAATGAATGCTTAATCTGTTTCCATATAACTGATCAGCCTGGTGACATCCTCCTGGTTATCAAAGATTACATTGTTCTCCCTGAGGTAGGCTTTGAACTTTTCACCCTTATTGCGGTAGATGTTTGCCAATTGTTTGATATTGATAAACCTGCTCAGTTTGCCATTTTTCATGAGCCAGTACCATGTGTAAGGCTTGGTCTTGTACATATCGGGAGATGTCAGATTGTAACGGTTACTACCGGAATAGAAGGCCGATGCCGTCGTCACGGCCGAGGTTTGCGAAGTATCGCCGTAAGCACCCGGCTTACCCTGGCTGCTGAGTTCGCATTTGTAGCCGGCATACAGAATGGCTGAGGAGTTGTAGAGTATTTCAACAAACTTGTGATTGAGGGTTACAAACTTTTTTCCGGCAAGGTAAATTGTATCAACCAGTTCAACTTCTTCATCAGCAATGGCCAGCACATTTCCTTTATTTGTGAAAACCATTTCTTCAGTTAATGCATCATAATTGAGAAGGGCATTATAGCTCATGCCTGTTTTCATGAGCACTTTCCCCTGTACAAATTCCGGTAAGATATAGGCGGAGAAATGTTTTCCTGTCGTTTGCGGGTACGACAGCAGGCCATACATGCAGAGTAGCAATATCAGTAAAAGACGTTTCATGTTATTTGTTTCATTCATTAAACCACTTCCTGATCAGCTCGTTCTTGCGGTTGTTGTCGCTGGTATGTCTGAACTCGTTGGCGTGTTTATCGTAGGTGTAATCATTGCTCCATTCTTTATAATTAATGGAGATTTGCCTGATGGCATCGATACAATACGCGAGTTCCTCATCAGTCATGGTTGGATGCAGCGATAATCTTATCCAGCCGGGTTTTGACGATAAGTCGCCCATGCTGATGTATTGGGTGATCATCTGCGATTTTTCATAGGTAACGTCGAGGAGGTAGTGGCCGTAAGTGCCGGCACAGGCGCAACCGCCGCGGACCTGTATGCCAAAACGGTCGCTTAGCAGCTTGACAACAAGATTGTAGTGAATGTTTTCGATATAAAACGACATGATGCCTATGCGATCTTCAATGTTGTCGGCAAGGATATGAAGTCCGCTGATTTTTCTCAGTCCGTCAAAGGCCATTTTAACCAGTTCTTGTTCACGAAGCCTGATGTTCGGCACTCCCATCTGGTTTTTCAAATCGATAGCCAGGGCAGTTTTTATTGCCTGGAGGAATCCGGGCGTGCCACCATCTTCACGGATTTCGATATCATCAACATACTTGTATCCGCCCCAGGGATTGGTCCAGTCTACTGTTCCTCCGCCCGGTTGGTCGGGTGACTGCCGGTTGTAAAGGTTTTTATTAAAAATGAGCACACCTGAAGCGCCCGGGCCGCCGAGAAATTTGTGTGGTGAAAAGAAGATGCCATCCAGTCTTTCCATATCATCAGCCGGATGCATATCAATGTCAGCATAAGGTGCTGATGCGGCAAAATCAATAAAACATACACCTCCTGCTTCGTGCATGATCCTGGCAAGCTCATGGTAAGGTGTTTCGATGCCTGTAACATTTGAACAGGCGCTGAAAGAACCGATGAGTGTTTTGCGGTCGCGGTATTTTTCAATCTTGCTTCGCAGGTTATCAGGGTCAACGAGTAAACCTTTACCGGGTGGAATCACAACCACATCGGCGATGGTTTCGTACCACGACGTCTGGTTGCTGTGGTGTTCCATATGGGTGATAAATACCACCGGTTTGTCCGTTTTCTGAAGGCATTCGGAGTTCTGCAACATGCCGCAGGTTTTGAGACCAAGTATCCTTTGGAATTTTACCAGTACGCCGGTCATTCCAAATCCGTGGGTGATAATGACATCCTGTGGCCCGGCATTGACATGTTGTTTTATCAGCTTGTGAGCGTGATGGTAAGCTTGAGTCATCAGGCTGCCCGCTTCGCTGGTTTCGGTGTGTGTATTGGCAACCCATGGGCCGATCTCATCCATCAGCTTTTCTTCGATGGGGCGATAGAGGCGGCCGCTGGCGATCCAGTCGGCATAAAGGAGCTTCTTTGTCCCGAAAGGAGTGTTGTAGAGCAAATCGTTGCCGATAATGCCATTACGAAAGTGAGAGAAATGATCAGAAAGGTGAACCATAAAGCAGGCAGAATGAAAATCCGCCAGCGAAGGTCGGAAAAAAGTTTGACCCGGAAACCAGGTTTGAGCAGGATGTCTACTCCTCGCCCGAAGAAATCTGTATCCTGCTGACTTCCACGTCTGAACCTTCGGTGTAGATGCTTATCCAGTTATTGTCTTCGCGGTACCAGCGGTCCTGGCCTGCCAGGCGGATGAGGTAATCAGCGCCTTCACCGGGAGCTATGGTACGTAATACAATGCCACCGTTTTTCTGTGCATCTTTTCCGTAATTCAGAAATACACGCGGTACCGTTCCCGAAGTTGCCCGGGCATGTATCAGGACATAATTGTTTTTGCGGAGGCGGGGCTCAATAACAGAAAATGAGAACTTTTTCTCATCACCGGAGGCTATCAGAACAGGGCTTTTATTCACCTCCTTAATGGCATGGTCGCTGATGTACTGCCTGATCTTGCGCATCATTTCACCGGGATAAGTCTCATCAGGTTTGATGGCGGCGGCTTTTTCATAAGCATCGATAGCCTGGTCGAGCACTTTTTGCTGGTAAAGGTTATCGGCAGTAACGATGGCTTTATCGTATTCATCTTTGAGCGCTTTGGCCCGTTCGGCGAGAATATTTGCGATCTCGGTGAGCTTGTCTTTCGGATATTTTTCGGCAGGTTTGAGTCCTGATGCTTTGTTGAATGCGCTGCGGGCATCAATGTAGCTTTGCGAAGCAAAAAGCCTGTCGCCGTCGGCTATGAACCCGGCATACATGCTTTCGAGCTGCTCCTTCTCCATGGCCAGCGCTTTGTTGATTTCAGCGATCTTATCTTTTGGATACTGTTCCCCGGGTTTAACTTCTGAAGCCTGCTGGAAAGCATTCAGCGCCTGGGAGTATTCTTTGGATGCAAAACGGCTGTCGCCTTCGGCCAGCAATTTATTGTACTGGTTGTCAATTTCTTTCAGTTTGGCTTCGATGAGCGAGATTTTGCCTGCAGGATACGCTTCACCGGGCTTTATGGTGAGTGCTGAACGATAGGAGGTGAGGGCCGTTTGGTAGTTGCTTGTAGCCAGTTGTGCATCACCTTCGGCGAGTGCTTTATTGTATGCGTCGTCACGGGCCTGCATCTCAGCCAGTATCGTGTTGATTGCGTTGATTTTATCTTTGGGATACTGTTCAGATGGCTTCATTTCTGATGCGCTGCGATAGGCAGAAAGGGCAGGCTGGTAATTTTTATCGGTGAGGGCTTTGTCAGCCTCGGCAATCAGTTTGATGTAATCATCATCCTGTTTCTTCTGTTCGGCCAGTATCTGGTTAATCTTTTCTATCTGTTGTTTCGGATAAGTCTCGGCAGGTTTTATAGTTGAGGCCCTTTCGTACGGTTCGAGCGCCTCACGGTACTTTTTCTGGTTGAAGAACGCGTCAGCATTTGTGATCGCATCATTGTACCTGTCGGATGTAGCTTTTATGTCAGCCAGGATGGCGTTGATCTCCGTTATTTTCTGTTCCGGGTATTTCTCTTTTGGGAAAAGTGTCCTGGCAGTATTGTAAGCAGTAAGTGCTTCGGCAAACGCGCTGGCTTTGAATTGCTTGTCACCTTCGGCAATGGCGTTTTGGTAAGCTTCCTGCTTTGCTTTCAGGTCGGCGATCATTTTACGCGCTTCGGTAATCCTATCGGTAGGATATTTTTCTCCCGGCTTGATTTCCAATGCTTTGGTGTAGCCGGTGACTGACTCTTCATATTTTGCAGCATCAAAGAGCTGGTCGGCATCCTGAACGGCTTTATCGAATGCGTCATTGGTGGCCTTGATTGCTGCCAGCGCTGTATTTATCTCAGCAATTTTATCGGCAGGATATTTTTCGCCCGGTTTAATGTCGAGTGCCGACTTGTAGGCTGACAATGCTTCGTTGTATTCTTTTGCAGCCAGGCGGGCATCAGCATCAGCGATTGCTTTGCCATAAGCATGGTCACGCGCCTTGATATCGGCCAGTAAGGTGTTGATAGCGTTGATTTTATCCTTTGGATACTGCTCAGATGGTTTTAGTCCGGAGGCGCTTTGAAATGCAGCTAATGCAGGCTGGTAACTCTTGTCGGCGAAAGCTTTGTCACCTTCGGCAATGAACTTCGAATATTCATCATCCAGTTTTTTCTGTTGGGCCAGTAACTGGTTTATCTTCTCAATCTGCTGCCTGGGATAAGTTTCGCCTGGTTTGATGGCTGATGCCTGCTCGTAGGGATTAAGCGCCTCCCGGTATTTTTTCTGGTTGAAGAAAGCATCGGCTGCAGCAATGGATTCGCTGTACTTATCATCAGTGGCTTTAATACCGGCCAGAATGGTGTTGATTTCGGCAATCTTTTCAACAGGATACTTTTCTGACGGGAATAAAGCCCTGGCATTGTTGTACGACACCAGCGCCTCGTTGTATGATTTGGCTGACAGTTGCCGGTCTCCTTCGGCAATTGCTTTCTGGTATTCTTCCTGTTTTGCTTTAAGTCCGGCGATCATTTTATTGGCTTCGGCAATCCTGTCGCTGGGGTATTTTTCTCCCGGCTTGATTTCCAAGGCTTTGTTATAGCCGGTGACTGACTCTTCATATTTTGCGGCATCAAAGAGCTGGTCGGCATCTTTAACAGCTTTATCGTATGCGTCATTGGTGGCTTTGAGAGCTGCTAGGGCGTCATTGATTTCAGCGATTTTGTCTGTGGGGTATTTTTCGCCCGGTTTAATGCTCAACGCTGATTTGTAACCTGCAAGTGCCTCTGAATATGCTTTTTCAGCCATTTTTGCATCAGCGCCGGCAATGGCTTTGGAATAGGCGTCATCGGTGGCTTTAATGCCATTCAGTATGGTATTGATTTCGGCAATTTTAGTCGCAGGGTATGCCTCTTCAGGTTTGATTTCGAGCGCTTTGCGATAGGATGTGAGGGCATCATCGTATTTTTTACCAGCCAGTTCGCGGTCGGCCTGAGCAATCGCGGCATCATAGGCTGATTGTTTTGCAGCCAGGTCGCCGAGTATGCCATTGATTTCTGCTATTTTATCGAGCGGATACTGCTCAGAAGGCTTTAGTGATGATGCCTTCCTGAAACTGCCAAGGGCTTCCTGGTATTTTTTATCAGCCAGCGATTTTTCGGCGGAAGCCAGTGTAGAAGTATAGCTATCGTCGAGAGCCTTCATTTTTGAAAGAATACCTTCAGCTTCCGAAATCTTTTGTTGCGGGTATTTCTCGGCAGGCTTGATGGTGAGGGCTTCTCTGTATCCATCAATGGCTTCGGTGAATTTTTGATCCGTGAACAGGCCATCAGCTTTCACTATGGCTAACGAGTACTTTTCGTCCACTGCCTGCAATACTGCCAGTATGCCGTTGATCTCTTCAATCTTTTCCTGAGGGTATTTTTCACCAGGTTTTAGTTCGAGCGCTTTCTGGTAACCGGCAATTGCGTCGTTGTATTTTTTGGTTGCAAGCAGTTTATCAGCCGCAGCAATGGCCAAAGTGTAGCTGTCGTCCAACTGTTTCTGCTGCTGGAGTATTTTGTTGATCTCGGCAATTTTATCCTTTGGATATTTTTCTGCCGGTTTCATTGTGGCCGCTTCCTGGTACGAAGTTATGGCAGCAGTATAATCTTTCTCACCGAAGGATTTGTCAGCAGCGGCAATCGTGTTGTTATAACTTGCTTCTTTGTCCTGCAAGGCTTTGTTGATGGCCTCTATTTCGTTCAGTTTGTCCTGCGGGTATTTTTCATCTGGTTTCATTGCTAGCGCTGATCGGTAACCAGTGGCTGCTTCGTCGTATTTTTTATCTTTAAACTTTAGGTCAGCAGCGGCAATGGTGGCTTTGTAGCTTTCTTCGGCCTGTTTGCGGTCGGCAAGCAACTTGTTGATTTCTGCAATTTTTTCCGAAGGATATTTTTCGTCGGGAAGGAGCGAAAGAGCGTTTTTAAAGTGTGTCAGTGCGGCTTCGGGTTTGTCCTGTTCGAGTGCCTGATTGCCATTCATGACTGCAATATCGTAGGCTTCCTTGCGACTTGTTTTTTCTCCGAGGCTTTTTTCAATTTCGGCTATTTTAGTCCTGGGATAGGTCTCACCGGGCATGATGCCGGAAGCCGATTTATAACCAAGCAATGCAGCATCGAGGTCGCCGGCTTTGAAGAAATTGTCGGCTGAAGCAATAGCTGCATCGTATTTCTCTTTCAATGTTTTTACTTCGGTCTCACCACTACTCGTTTTGTCCAGCATATCTTTCGGATACCTCGCGTTGGGTTTCACTTTCAGCGCTTCCTGGTATTTGATGCGGGCGTTGGTAAAATCGCGGCTGATATAGAACTGGTCGGCCTGGCTGATAGCGAGGTCATAAGCATCCTGTTCTTTTTTCCGGTCGTTGAGCCATGCATCAATTTCAGCCAGTCGTTGTTTTGCATATGCCTGTTCAGGAAGGATTTCGAGTGCTTTCTGATATTCGGCACGTGCTTCCGGGCGTTTTTCGGCCTGCAGGAGCTTGTCAGCACCCGCAATTATCTTATCATACTGGGCTTTGCGGGCAACGCTTTCAGCTCTGAGTTTATCAGTTTCAAGTATTTTGTCACGCGGTTCGCGGGCGTCGGGATTTGCTGTGAGTGCAACCTGGTACCAGTTTTTGGCGAGGTCGTAATTGCCTGCCGCAGCTGCTGATGCAGCCTTCGACATGGCATCGCGGTATCTGGCAGCATCACCGGGATCAGTATAAACCTGCCTGATGGCTGACAATTTATCTTTTGGATACTGAGCCGAAGGATCTATTTCCAGTGCTTTACGAAATTCGATGTTCGCAGCAGGATAATCTTTTGCCTTGAGCAGTGCTTCGCCTTTGATAATGGCATCCTCAAAAAGGCTGTTTTTCAGTGAGATGTTTTCATTCAGCAATTTCGTGATCTGGTCAATCCGATCATTAGGATATTTCTGCGATGGCTGCAAAATGCCGGCACTCCTGTAATGAATCAGGGCACTGCCATAATCTTTGGCATTGTAAGCATTATCAGCAGCCTTAACTTCGGAGTCGTAGTTTCCGGGCTGATTCTGGGCCTTACTGACCGAAGGGAAGATGGCTGCCCCAAGCAAGAAGGTTAAAATTGCAATGGATTTTATAAGCAGTCGGAGCGATTGATTGTTGAATTGCTTCATGTACTTCTGTCTGTGAGATATATTCAAAGAAAAATAACGGCGATTTGTTCGTTTTATTGGACGTCCAATTCTGCAATGGTTCATTTGCCGGGTTTGTTGACGACACTGGCGATATTAGCCAATATGCTGAGCTATAAAAGCTTTCCGTCGGCTATGACAAGTTTGCGATCCGACATGTCAGCGAATTCCTTATTGTGTGTTACGATAACGAACGTCTGGTTAAATTCTTTTCGCAGATCGAAAAAGAGCTTGTGCAATTCCCGGGCGTTCACGCTGTCGAGGTTTCCTGATGGCTCATCTGCCAGTATAATACCAGGATTGTTCATCAACGCACGAGCAACGGCTACCCTTTGCTGTTCACCCCCCGAAAGTTCAGAGGGCTTATGGGTTGACCTGTCGGTAAGATGAAGAAAATCAAGCAGTTCGTTGGCCCTGTTTTCGGCCTTTTTTCTGTTTATTCCGGCAATGAAAGCCGGGATGCAAAGGTTTTCAAGGGCTGTAAATTCAGGTAGCAGGTGGTGAAACTGGAAAACGAAACCAATGTGCTTGTTACGGAATGCCGAAAGCTTCCTCTCGGTAAGCTGGTGGGCGTTCACGCCGTTGAGCAATATCTGGCCGGAAGTGGGTTTATCCAAAGTGCCAATTATTTGCAGAAGCGTGGTTTTGCCGGCTCCCGATGCTCCGACAATGGCCACAATCTCGCCTTTGTTTATCTTTAGGTCAATGCCTTTGAGCACTTCAAGGCCATTGAATGATTTATGGATATTGGTTGCTGCGATCATCCCTTACAGGTTGAAATAAATTTTAGTAATGATTCTTTTCCTTGTTCGCTGCTCGTTTCAGGTTCTGGTAGTCAAGGTAGTAAATGATCTTAAAGGTAAGATCGTTTTGCTGAGGAAAACCAAAAACGCTGTCGAAATTCTTGAAGTAATCCTCGTTTGCTTCGCCTGTTTCTGAAAAAATAGAGTTTTTCCAGACAATGCTAACCCGGCAACCTGGTTTGAAAAGCCAAAGGAACGACAGGTCGATATTGAACGCGTTGAATGTGAAATCATTGTTTGTGTTATACTCCTCATTATCCGCAAGATGACCATCCTCAATAAGTGAGTAATACCGGTCATATTTCCCCTGCGACCAGTAATGCCTTGCCACGAGGTTCAGAGACATATTGTTTCTGAACATGTATTTGCCGGTTACCTTGTTTTCGACTGTATTCACGTCGCGCAT
>DAONEL010000104.1:7762-9590 GCA_035403045.1 Bacteroidales bacterium | reverse complement strand
GAAGCCAGGAACAAGAAGAAGCCTCTCAATAATGGTTACATTTTTGACATCCTGACTTCCGGATTCTGAATTCTGAATTCATTTATCTAAAACATTGATTTTGAAAATTCTAAAAGTACTTTGTTTGTATTCTACTTGATCCCTGTAATGTATTTATACGTCAGCAAAGTATAAATAAGCTTGGATGCCAGGAAATCAGGGGCCTTGTTTTCCTTTTCAGGTTTTAGTTCAACCACATCAAACCCAACAATATTAGACATTTCACTCACTTTTTTGAGTATTTCCAGAACCTCATACCATTTCATTCCTCCGGGTTCAGGCGTACCTGTACTCGGCATGATGGAAGGATCGAATACATCCAGGTCGATAGTGATGTAAACGTTGCGGGTAAGCTTGTTGAGCAGGTCGTAAAACCAGGTACGGTTGTGGCGCATGTCGTAAGCATAAAAAATTCGTTCCGGCTGAACATCTTCCCTTTCTTCAACGCTCATACTGCGGATACCAAGCTGAATGATAGGTGCTACTTCTTTGGCACGCGCCATCACACAGGCGTGATTGCATTTCGACCCTTCGTATGAATCGCGCAAATCAGCATGGGCATCAAACTGCAGGATTGTCAAGTCATTAAAATGTTCGGCAACAGCCCGGAATGCTCCGATGCTTACTGAATGTTCTCCGCCTATTATGATCGGAAATTTCTTCTTTTTCAGCAGCAGCGTCATCTCCTTGTAAACAGCATCCACCATGTCCTCGGGACTACCATCGACCAGCATCGGTTCGGCCGTGTGAATTCCAATCTTGTGAACTTCACTGTCGGTTTCAATATCGTAAACTTCCATATTGGCTGAGGCTTCCAGCAATGCTTCCGGCCCTTTGTCGGCACCTTTCATCCACGTGCTTGATCCGTCATAAGGAACTGGAAGTATAACCACTTTAGAGGTTTCGAATGAAGTAAATTCTTTGGGTAAATCGCCGTACTGCTTCATGATTTCATACGTTTTGTTTACAAAATAGGACTCCTAATCGCGGGCTAAAGTACATATTTTCCCCCTAAACCTGCGACAGTGAGTTCTGGTTTAAGGTACGAAAAAATCGTTGATAACCGGTATCCCGGAGGCTAAATACCTGGAAATTAATATCCCAGTATTTTCAACATCGACTTGTGGCTTTGCTCCTTGGCGAAAAGTTTTGTGGTGTATTCCCCGTCTTCGTCCAGGTCGATAAGTATGTGCTTGGGAGCAGGAATGAGGCAATGCTGAATGCCGCCATATCCGGCCAGCGACTCCTGGTAAGCACCGGTGTGGAACAGGCCGATGTACAAAGGTTCGTCATCAGTTAGCTTGGGAAGGAATATCGCGTTGGTGTGCGTTTCGGTATTGTAATAGTCCTCGCTGTCGCAGGTGAGCCCGCCGAGGAATACACGCTCATACTCCTTATCCCAGTGGTTGACCGACAACAGGATAAATTTCTGGTCAATGGCCCAGGTGTCAGGCAGCGTGGTAATGAAGGAGCTGTCGATCATATTCCAGACTTCGCGGTCGTTCTGGCGTTTCTGGTCAATGATTGAGTATAGTATTGCACCGCTTTCGCCCACGGTAAACGATCCGAATTCAGTGAAAATATCCGGTTCTGGGGTGTTGGTACGCTCGCAGTGGCTCTTGATCTGGGCAATGATCTCTTCGGCCATATATTCGTAATCGTAATCAAAGCTCAGTGAGTTTTTAATCGGGAAACCACCGCCGATATTCAGCGCAGTAAGCTGAGGGCAAATAGCCTTCAGCTCGCAGTACACATCCACGCATTTGCGAAGTTCGTTCCAGTAATAAGC
>DAONEL010000104.1:0-7662 GCA_035403045.1 Bacteroidales bacterium | reverse complement strand
ATGGGAATAACGTTCTCAAATCCTTCTTCAATCAGGTTGCAGATGTTCTCAATATACTGCGGCCGTTTGAATCCGTTGCAGATAATATAGTTATCCTTCCTGAACTTACCCGCTTCATACAGGTTCTCAATCAGCGGAAGATCGAATGCCGATGAAGTTTCGATATGTACATCGTTTTTGAGCACTTCTTCCATCACAAACGAGAAGTGCGAACTCTTGGTACAATAGCAATAATGGTATTCCCCGTTGTAATCGGCCTTAGCAATGGCAACATTGAAGAGCCTTTTGGCTTTTTGTATCTGCTTGCCTATTTTGGGCAGGTAAGTGATCCTGAGCGGAGTACCGTATTGCTTGATGACTTCCATCAACGGAATATTCTGGAAATAGAGCTCATTATCAGCTACTTCGAATTCGTCGTTCGGAAAGTCGAAGGTTTGTGTGATGAGGTCGATGTACTTGTTTTTCATTGGGCCGGAAAGGATAAAGTTTGTGGGACAAATATAATCAAAGAGTGTGCCTCTGGTAATAAAAATACAATCCGGATGAATTACTTTATAATTTATTCTTCAATCCGGGATAAATGGATTTGAAAAATAGCTCAGACCGAAAATAACTTATACTATGCTTCATTCACTGATAGATATTACTGAAAATAAACACATCAACGATTAAGCGCAGTGCAGCCGGCAAATAAGACTAACTTTGCCGAAAATTTAAAGCCGATGGATTATACCCCGGACCAGATAAAGCGCCCCGATCTCACCCATGAAATTCACCCGGTTCTGGCCAGCCGCTGGAGCCCGCGTGCATACAGTGATCAGCCGGTTGAAAAAGAAAAATTGCAGCGCGTGGTTGAAGCGGCCAGGTGGGCCCCTTCGTCGCGCAACCTGCAACCCTGGAGTTTCCTGTTCGGCTTTCAGGGCGATACTGTGTATGATACCATTTACTCTTCTATGGCCGAGTTCAACCGGTTATGGGTGAAAACCGCTCCTGTATTGGCTTTGGCAATCGGCATAACCTATGATGAGCAAGGGAATCCAAACAACAGCTACCTATACGACCTTGGCCAGGCTGTGACAATGCTTACCATGCAGGCTGCATCAGAAGGGCTGTATGTTCACCAGATCGGCGGCTTCGACCATGATACTGTGTCAAAGGAGCTGGCTATTCCTTTGAATCACAAGGTTGTCGTTGCATTTACGGTGGGTTATCGCGGCAATCCCGAAGTGCTTCATCCGAACCTGCTCAAACTTGAGCTTAGTCCAAGGATCAGGAAACCCCTTGATGAGTTTGTTTTCGACGGCAACTTCGGCAACAAAGCATCTTTCCTCTAATTTTACCGGCCTAATTGAACCTTTATTCAGCCCCTATGATAAAAGCCGTAGTGAATTCTTTGTTACTGTCAGGTGTTTTAATCGTTGTTATGAGTAGCATTAGCTGCAATAATCACCGGAACAATCCGAAATCAGAGACGGCAGAAACTGCCGAAAAAATCATTCCGGCTCCTTTCGATGCCGATTCGGCATTCTCTTTTGTAAAGAAACAAACCGATTTAGGCCCGCGGGTTTCAAATTCATCGGCCAACAATCAATGTGCTTCCTGGCTAGAGAACACGCTGAAACGGTTTACCCCCGAAGTGAAAGTACAGTCGTTTGATGCCAAAGCCTATAACGGCACAATTTTGCATCTGAAAAACATTATCGGCAGTTTCAATCCTGGCGCCGATAAACGGGTTCTGCTGTGCAGTCACTGGGACTCAAGGCCTTATGCCGACAATGACCCTGACATGGCAAATCGCCGGAAACCAATTGACGGGGCAAACGATGGCGCCAGCGGAGTTGGAGTGCTGCTCGAAATTGCCCGCCAGCTTTCGCTGAAGAGCCCTGCAATCGGAGTGGATATTGTGCTTTTCGATGGTGAAGATTATGGTTCCCCTCAGGATGAACAAAGCCAGGTAGAAGATGACTGGTGTCTCGGGTCGCAGTACTGGTCGCGAAACCCGCATGTGCCTGCTTATTCAGCACGTTTCGGGATTCTGCTCGACATGGTCGGAGCGCCGTCAGCAACTTTTACGAAGGAAGGCGTGTCGATGTACTATGCACCTGATTATGTGAACCGCGTTTGGCATATCGCTTCACAATTGGGATACGACAGCTATTTCGTGAATGATGAAACTTCTGCCATTATTGATGATCATTCCTATATCAACGATCTGCGTCAGGTGCCTACACTCGATATTATCCATCACGATCCCACCACGCAAAGCTCTTTTTACAAATACTGGCACACGTTGGGTGATAATATTGAAGGGATTGATAAACAAACCCTTATGGCTGTCGGCCAAACTGTGCTGACAACCGTTTACCAGGAAAAATAGTATTGAGAATCAGAGCAGGTCGTTAGCAAGATTTGCCAGTTCCGAACGTTCACCCTTTTCGAGCCTTACATGGGCATAAATTGGGTGGTGCTTGATTTTATCGATCAGGTATGAAAGCCCGTTACTCTGGGCATCAAGGTAAGGTGTATCAATCTGGTAAATATCGCCGGTAAAAATGATCTTGGTGCCTTCGCCGGCGCGTGTGATAATGGTTTTTACCTCGTGTGGCGTGAGGTTTTGGGCTTCATCCACGATGAAACAGACGTTGGAAATGCTTCTGCCGCGGATATATGCAAGGGGTGTAACCACCAGCTTTTCGTTCTGCAGCGATTCGGAGATCACCTTGGTTTCCTTGTCTTTTTCACCAAACTGGTTCTGGATGAACTTCAGGTTATCGTAAAGCGGCTCCATGTATGGATTGATCTTCTCTTTCACATCCCCGGGAAGGAAGCCGATTTCTTTATTGCTGAGCGGCACAATAGGCCTTGCGAGGTATATCTGCTTGAAATCGCGGCGCTGTTCCATGGCGCCCGCAAGCGCCAGCAGGGTTTTACCAGTTCCGGCCACACCCTGAAGTGTAACGAGTTTCACCTCGGGATTCATAATGGCATGGAGGGCAAAAACCTGTTCGGCATTGCGGGGAACGATACGGTAAGCGGGACGTTTGTCGATGCGCTCAATACGGTTGGTGGCCTGGTTGTAAAAGCTAAGCGCCGAATTCTTGGTATTGCGAAGCACAAAATAATGGTTGGGAATCGGGTTTTCGACCCCGATTTCTTTCGGATCGACCCAGCCATTCTGGTACATGGCATCTATGGTCTTCGATGTGAGTCCTTCGATGGTAGTTTTGCCGGTGTAAAGGCCTTCAACATCTTTGATTTTCCCTGTAAGGAAATCCTCCGAAGTAATATTGAGCGCTTTGGCTTTTAGCCGCAGATTTATATCCTTCGATACCAGGATCACTTTTCGTTCGGGGAACTCCTTTACCAGTGATAATGCGGCGTTCAGAATCCTGTGATCGGGTTTGTTGTCACCAAAAACATGACGTGCATCCAGGTCGGCCTTTTCGTTCATGATCACCTTGAACTTACCGCCACCTTTGGCACGTGTGAGTGCTGTCCACCGCTGCAGCGTGCTTTTTTCCGAAAGCCGGTCGATGATGCGTATAAATTCGCGCGCTTCAAAATTGATGGTGTCGTTTCCTTTCTTGAAATTGTCAAGCTCTTCGAGCACGGTTATCGGCAGCGCAACATCATTATCGTCGAAACAGTTGATGGCGTTATGGTTGTAAAGGATTACACTGGTATCGATCACGAAGATCTTCTTCTCCTTTTCGATCTTTTTCCCTTTGACAACTACTCTCTTAACAGGCCGTACGACAGGTTTTTTCAGCATACTGGTGAATTTTAATGCTCGGTTTTTATCTATCCGGTTATTTGCGGAAATTAAAAGTACTGCCAGCCAAAGTGAGATTTTGCAGGTGGCTGAAAAATGATATGAAAAAGTTTTGAACAGGCATTTTGTCAGAAAAGCGGCATCAGTAGCGGAATTACCAATTATTTATGAACTTAGCTGCCGGATATTTGTTAACCTGTCCAACTCTTCTGAATACCAGATACTATGATAAAAACCAACTACACTTTAATAACCGGAGCCTCCGGGGGAATCGGCCTTGAACTTGCCCGGCTGGCTGCTGAAAATCGTCAAAACCTTGTGCTTGTAGCCCGTTCGGGTGATAAACTCGAGAAACTTGCCGAAGAAATCCGCACGACAAACCAGGTGGAAGTCAAAACCCTTGTTTCGGACCTTTCAAAAACTAAAGGCATAGAAGAAGTACTTTCGGCTATCAGCAACTGGCAGATTACCATCGAAACATTGATCAACAATGCGGGATTTGGCAATTTCGGCAATTTCGCTTCGGCTGAGCTTGATAAAAGCCTGGATATGATCAGGTTAAATATAACAGCACTCAGTTATCTCACCCATCATTTTCTCAGGGATATGGTGAAATCAGGCCATGGCAAGATCATGAATGTTGCTTCAACAGCATCGTTTATGCCAGGACCCGGAATGGCAGTGTATTATGCTTCGAAAGCCTATGTTCTATCCTTTTCGGAAGCCCTGGCGAGAGAGGTAAAAGGTACCGGTGTGACCGTAACAGCGCTGTGTCCCGGGCCGACGGATACCGGGTTTGCCGAAACGGCCGGACTTGGCAACTCGTTGCTGCACAGGATGCTGCCCCCTGCAACGGCTGCTGAAGTGGCCAGGGTTGGTTATAAAGCCATGCTGAAAGGCAAAACATTGGTTGTGCCGGGTTTTATGAATACCCTGAGCAGTATCACACCCCGGTTCCTGCCCCGCCCTGTGGTGAGGGACCTGATCTATAACATCCACAAGAGGCACTGATATTCCATTGCCAATAACACGGCGCTCCAGAAACGAAAAGCCGCAGCATTCTTCATACTGCGGCTAAAGACCTCATACCTGGTGTGAAGGAACTACTTCGAATCCTCAGGTTTGGCGCCAATCATCAGCATTTCGGTCATTACAATTTCGGCGGTTGAGTGCTTGCTGCCGTTCTTGTCTTCCCAGTTGTTGTATGTAAGGCGGCCCTGGATTACAATTTCTTTCCCTTTCTTAAGGTACTTTTCGCAGCGTTCGGCAAGGCTGCCCCAGGCAACGATGTTGTGCCAGTCGGTCTGGTCTTTGCGGTTGCCGCTTTTGTCGGTGTAAACGTCGTCGGTTGCAAAGCGGAAGTTTGCCACTTTGGTGCCGTTTTCAAGTGTGCGGATCTCGGGATCCTGGCCGAGGCGGCCAATGAGCTGGATGGAATTGCGGATTGTGTTCATGGTGTGTTTGAGTTTAAAGTTTGAGGTTTGATGTTTAATGTTCTGTTTAAAGGCTAAATGTCGATTAACAAATGATAATTTTTGAAGTGTTTAGGGCTGGGGGAGAACGGCAAGCCTTAAACTATATGGTTTGCTGTCGGATTTGTGCTGTGGACACACTTTTAACGAAAATGGCAACCAGCTCAGACGCTTCTTTCAGCATTTCATCTAACCTGCTCTCTGGTTGGAAAAGCCTGGCCCTGGATATGATTTTCAGACAAACCTGGCTTTCTCTGAGCTCTTTCAACACAACTTTCATCTTGTGAATGAAATCCTTGCGTGACTCACCACTCTGAGATTCACCATAATTCAATGCTGCAGAAGTTCCCGACCTCATCAACTGATCTGATAAATGAAATCCTGCTTTATTCTGATCGATGTGATTGACAATTTCTATACAACTTACAGCGAACGCAATCAGCCTGTCTTCTAAATCATACCTTTTCATGCTATTCCCAGTTAAATCCTTTTTTTATGTCAGTACCTGCCAGTTGAGTCAAAGCCTGTACTTTATTATTTATCATTTGTTAATCGACATTTATTATTTCTTCTGCTTATTGTTTGTTGCCGATAAAAAGCAGGTCGCTCACAACAATATCTGTCGATACATGCTTGCCTCCGTTCTTGTCTTCCCAGTTGCGGTAGGCGATGCGGCCGTCAACGGCGATTTCTTTGCCTTTCTTCAGGTACTTTTCGCAGACGGTGGCAAGATTGCCCCATACCACGAGGTTGTGCCACTGGGTCTGTTCCTTGCGGTTGCCCTGCTTGTCGACAAAGGTCTCGCTGGTAGCCAGCGACAGGCGTGCCATTTTGCTGCCTTTTTCAAGATTGCGGATCTCAGGATCCTGGCCGAGGCGGCCGATCAGTTTTACGGAGTTGCGTATTGTGTTCATGGTGTGTTTGAGTTTAAAGTTTGATGTTTGATGTTTAATGTTCTGTTTAAAGGCTAAATGTCGATTAACAAATGATAATTTTTGAAGTGTTTAGGGCTGGGGGAGAACGGCAAGCCTTAAACTATATGGTTTGCTGTCGGATTTGTGCTGTGGACACACTTTTAACGAAAATGGCAACCAGCTCAGACGCTTCTTTCAGCATTTCATCTAACCTGCTCTCTGGTTGGAAAAGCCTGGCCCTGGATATGATTTTCAGACAAACCTGGCTTTCTCTGAGCTCTTTCAACACAACTTTCATCTTGTGAATGAAATCCTTGCGTGACTCACCACTCTGAGATTCACCATAATTCAATGCTGCAGAAGTTCCCGACCTCATCAACTGATCTGATAAATGAAATCCTGCTTTATTCTGATCGATGTGATTGACAATTTCTATACAACTTACAGCGAACGCAATCAGCCTGTCTTCTAAATCATACCTTTTCATGCTATTCCCAGTTAAATCCTTTTTTTATGTCAGTACCTGCCAGTTGAGTCAAAGCCTGTACTTTATTATTTATCATTTGTTAATCGACATTTATTATTTCTTCTGCTTATTGTTTGTTGCCGATAAAAAGCAGGTCGCTCACAACAATATCTGTCGATACATGCTTGCCTCCGTTCTTGTCTTCCCAGTTGCGGTAGGCGATGCGGCCGTCAACGGCGATTTCTTTGCCTTTCTTCAGGTACTTTTCGCAGACGGTGGCAAGATTGCCCCATACCACGAGGTTGTGCCACTGGGTCTGTTCCTTGCGGTTGCCCTGCTTGTCGACAAAGGTCTCGCTGGTAGCCAGCGACAGGCGTGCCATTTTGCTGCCTTTTTCAAGATTGCGGATCTCAGGATCCTGGCCGAGGCGGCCGATCAGTTTTACGGAATTGCGGATTGTGTTCATGGTGTTTTGAGTTTGAAGTTTGAAGTTTAATGTTTAATGTTTGATGTTTAATGTTCAGATTATTTTGAATTCCCGACAAAAAGCAATTCGTCAACGAGAATCTCGGTATTGATGTGCTTCGTTCCCTGGCTGTCCTCCCATTTGTTATAGGTGAGTTTGCCGGCGATGGCGATTTCGCGCCCTTTGGTAAGGTATTTTTCGCATACGGCTGCGAGGTTTCCCCACACAACGAGGTTGTGCCACTGGGTTTTCGTGCGACTGTTTTCTTTTGCAGCAAAGGTGCTGCCTGTAGCGAGCGACAGGCGGGCAACCTTGCGGCCGCCATCGAGGGTGCGTACTTCAGGATCCTGGCCAAGGCGGCCGATGAGGTGAACAGTGTTCTTGAGTGTGTTCATGGGTTTTGGGTTTTGTCCCGATAGCTATCGGGATTGTTATTTTGTGATTTGCTTTCAACCGGTTTATCAGCGATTGACGAAGCAAAAGTAGGCCGGCCCTATAGCCTGATTCGGTTATTAAGCATTTGTATCCGGATAGAAACGTTTGTTGTCGTTTGTTGTCGTTTTTTTATTTGA
>DAONEL010000103.1:0-9682 GCA_035403045.1 Bacteroidales bacterium | reverse complement strand
AATGCCGTATTCACATATTCCAGGTATTCCTCGGATGAGAAAATATATTTGAATTCCATCGTGTTGCCGGCAGGGACAAAGTCAAACTCAAGTACTGCAGCATCATTCATAGTTTGGCCAGAAATAGTCATAAGATCCGGATCATTCGCTCCATAAACCATAAACTGCGACATGCTTCCGGTATTATTTGGCCCCATAGCCGATGATGTAGTTCCTGTAGTGAGTATAATCCCTTCATTAATAGGAAAATTAGAAGTAGCCCGCTGGAAATATCCCATCTGCCGGTTCTCAAGAGATCCCCAGGAATGGTTGAACCAAACCCAGTTGGAGTTTATCTGACGGTAATAGCCGAACTTTACATTACTGGCAGTAAGACAGCCGGTTATGAATGCCTGCTGGACAAGCTGATCAGGAGTCAATGAGGTGTAAGCCGGATCCTCATTAACTGATATTGAACCTGCATAGCTGTCACCTGGACCGTTGCCACCAGATAGCCTTAACTGGGATTTAGGATTACTCAATTCCCTGGGATACCGTTCTTTAAGCAGAACACCCTGCGGTAACGATTTGTGGCTCTCCTGGCTATACAGAGTAGTCGACAGCCCAAATAAAACAAGGATCAGCATCTTAGCCGAAAGTCCGACAAACTGATTCATCACAGGAATGAGTCTCAGAGAGCGAAATGTTTTTTTCGCGACTTTCTGATTATTCAGTTGAAATTGAGTGGTGCCTGTCCTTTCCTGCAGGCCGGGAAAGATACCATCAATCATTTTTACTGTGTTCTTTAATTTGTTGTTACCAACAGCTAATAGTAGAAATCTGGAGTTCATAACGAGGTTTTTTTATGCAAAAGCAAACTGTAAATAAATTCTTACAAAATCCTGATTAACAACCAGATGGCTGCACCAGGATATGAAGGTTGGTTTCACAATATTTACTTTTGTTTTCGAGCGATTTGGTTGCATTTTTGGGTGTCTTCTTCTGAAAGTCCTCTGGAATCGTTATTTATTAATATATCTGGAAACAGAAAGTAATAATTCCGGGAATAACCCAACCGTTAAACACAGCGCTTTATATGTTTGAAAAATCGGAATGAGCCTTGAAAATTGTCTCTTAAAAACTCACTTAAGAGGTTTTCCTCCTTGTATATTTACGGTTCACGCTTACATTCATTAAATTTGCCGCATGTTTATCGATACACACACGCACCTGTACCTCGAAGAATTTCAGGATGATAGTATGACCGTGATCGACCGGGCTGTAGCTGCGGGAGTTACAAGAATGCTGCTGCCCAACATTGACGGCAGCTCGTGGGAACCCATGCTCGCACTTGCCTTACAGTATCCAGGCAAACTATATGCAATGGCCGGTTTGCATCCAACCTCGGTTTTGCCAGAAACAGTTGAAAAGGAAATACTTAACGTTGAACAACAGTTAGAAACCGGCCGTTTTATCGCCATTGGTGAAATTGGCATTGACCTTTACTGGGATAAAACACACCAGTCGCTTCAGGAAGAAGTTTTCAGGCAGCAGTTGAGGCTTGCCATCAAATACAGATTGCCGGTTGCTATCCACGTACGGAATTCATACAACGAGGTTTGGCGTATCTTAAAACAGGAGATGACGCCAGGGCTCCGGGGCGTTTTTCACTGCTTTCCGGGAAACGAAATACAGGCCAGGCAGGTAACTGAGCTGGGTTTCATGCTGGGAATCGGCGGGGTGGTAACTTACAAAAATTCAGCCATGCAAAAAGTAGTGGCCGAGGTTGGTTTGGAGCATCTCCTGCTCGAAACCGATGCCCCTTTCCTCACCCCGGTGCCTTTCAGGGGGAAAAGAAACGAACCTGCCTATATCCCGCTCATCGCAGAGAAAATTGCTGAACTATGCAACACTAAAGTGATCGAAGTAGCTGAAAAAACAACCCGTAACGCATTAAACCTCTTCAACTTAAACACTTAATTCTCACTTCCAATTACCCCGACAGCTATCGGAACTCAAACTTTCAAACTTTCAAATTCTCAATCCCGATAGTCCCGATAGCTATCGGGATCGAGACTCGAACTTTCGAACTTTCGAACCTGCCTGCCCCGCGCAGGCGATTGCAAGGCAGGCAGGCTCTCAAACTCTCAAACTCCCTCCAATGACCTCAATCCTTGTCATAAATACCGGCGGAACAATAGGCATGATAGCCGATAAACAAACCGGAGCGCTCCGGCCATTTGATTTCGGTAACCTCTACCAGTTGATGCCTGCCCTTGGCAATTTCGACTTCAGCATCGATTCGCACACTTTCGAGCCGCTTATTGATTCTTCCAACGTAACGCCCTCTTTCTGGACTGAACTGGCTTCGGTTATCGAAAAAAATTACGAAAACTACGATGGGTTTGTAATCCTCCATGGCACCGACACCATGGCTTACTCAGCGTCGATGCTCAGTTTCATGCTTGAAAATCTGAATAAGCCGGTAATATTTACCGGTTCGCAGTTGCCAATTGGATCTGTAAGAAGCGATGGCCGCGACAATTTTATTACAGCAGTTGAAATAGCTGCCGACCGGCAGTTTGATACACCGGTTGTACCGGAGGTTGCCATCTATTTCGAAAACAAATTGTTAAGGGGCAATCGTACCAACAAGTTCAATGCTGAGAATTTTAATGCTTTCCTTTCGGGAAACTATCCGCCGCTTGCCGAAGTAGGTGTTTACATAAGGTATAATCACGCAAACATACTCAAACCAAATTTCCGGGTTTTAAAAGTGAACTATTCGCTTGATACCAATGTGGCTGTGCTGAAGCTTTTTCCTGGAATTTCAGAAAATGTAGTAAAATCAGTTTTACAAATTGAAGGCCTCAAAGGACTGATACTTGAGACGTATGGAGCCGGCAATGCTCCTACTGAAGCGTGGTTTGTCCATTGCCTTCAAAACGCTGTTGAACATGGGATTACAATCTATAATGTAACGCAATGCAAGGGCGGATCGGTGGAAATGGGCAAGTATGAAACCAGTGTGGCGCTTGAAAAAATAGGGATTGTAGGAGGCTATGATATTACAACGGAATCGGCTGTTACAAAGATGATGTTCCTTCTAGGGCAGGGCTTTTCAGGCAATAAACTGGGGGAGATGCTTCAAACATCACTGCGTGGCGAATTAACAATTTAAAGCCGTATTCGAACAAAAATTATCATGAAGCCACTTTTTTGAAAAATTTTGTAAATTAGCGCCCCAAAACGTGTACGTATCGTTGAGATTAAGATCACAGCCCGATGCGCGACCCGGAGAGATGGCCGAGTGGTCGAAGGCGCTCGCCTGGAAAGTGAGTATGCGCCAAAAGCGTATCATGGGTTCGAATCCCATTCTCTCCGCAACTTAGTAATTCTGAATTCATTAAACTATTAATAAACGCAATTCACCAAAAAACACAAATTCAATAAGTGAACCCATGAAAAAAGTAATCGCATTCATTTCATTAGCAGTCGTGCTTACCATCGGCCTTTCGAATCACACATTCGCTCAGGATAAGGCTGCCCCCGCAACTACCGAAGCTACGGTTGATTCGGCTGCCCCACAGGTTGATTCGGCTGCTGCTCCTGTTGCTGCACCCACCGAAGCTCCGGCCACTGAGTCGAAATCATTTCACCAGATGCTGAAGCAGAAATTTATCGACGGCGGTCCGGGCTGGATGACTCCAATTCTCCTCTGCCTCATTATTGGCCTTGGTCTCTGTATTGAGCGTATCATCTATCTGAACCTTGCTTCAACCAATACTACCAAGCTTCTTGAAAAAGTTGAAAGCGAACTTCAGACCAATGGTGTTAGCGCTGCTAAGGAAGTGTGCAAAAACACCCGCGGACCGGTTGCTTCAATTTTCTTCCAGGGATTGGATCGTTATCACGAAGGCATTGAAATCGTTGAGAAATCAATCGTTTCTTATGGCGGTGTTCAGATGGCCCGCCTCGAAAGTAACCTTTCATGGATCACCTTGTTTATCGCCCTCGCTCCAATGCTCGGGTTCTTGGGTACAGTTGTAGGGATGGTTCAGGCATTCGACGCTATCGAAGTTGCCGGCGATATTTCACCAACTGTTGTTGCCGGTGGTATGAAAGTAGCTCTTATCACTACCGTATTCGGTTTGATCGTTGCTATTATTCTGCAGATCGTTTACAATTACCTCGTTTCAAGGGTTGAATCAATTGTAAATACCATGGAAGATGCATCAATCAGCTTCATGGATATCCTTGTCCGTAACAAGAATGCTAAAAACTAACCAACTATGGATACCTTTATCAATATAGGGCTATATGTTGCATACCTCGCTTTCTTTGCGGCAATAGCATTACTTATCATTTTTCCGGTTTATCATATGCTGACCGGAAATTTTGGAAAAGCCAAAGGAAGCCTGATTGGCCTGGGAATATTGGTTGTAGTGTTGCTGATTGCATATCTGCTATCACCGGCTGACCAGGGCGCATACTACACAAAGATGGGAGTCGGCCCCGGATTGTCAAAAGTTATAGGTTCAGGATTGCTGACAACCTATATCATGTTTGCCGGGCTGGTTGTCGTAATCCTCTATACCAGCGTTACAAGATGGTTTAAATGATCGGGAAAAGAAGATCACTATGAGACAAAAAGTAGAAATAAATTCAGGATCAATGGCGGATATCTCGTTCCTGCTGTTAACCTTCTTCCTGTTGACCTCATCAATCGACACGGACCAGGGTATCACAAGGAAGTTGCCGCCACCACCCGATCCTAAGGCTGACCCACCTGAAGTGAAAGAACGAAATGTGCTGAAAGTGCTTGTTAATAAAAGCGACAGGCTTTTAGTGCAAGGCCAGCCGATTGATATTCGTCAGTTGAAGGAGAGGGCTAAAGAGTTCCTTACAAATCCCAAGGATGATCCTAACCTTCCTGAAGTTGAGGAGGTTACAATCAATAATCTTGGCACGGTGCGTACAACCAAAGGTATAATCTCCCTGAAAAATGACCGCGGTACTTCTTATGATATGTACATCCAGGTTCAAAATGAACTTACCGCCGCCATTAACGAACTTCGTGATGAGCTTGCGCAGCAACGATTTGGAGCAAAATTCTCTGATCTGAACAGCGCTACTCAAAGTGAAGCTATACAGAAAGCTGTTCCTATTGCTATTTCAGAAGCTGAACCAGAAGATATAGGAGGGAAAAAGTAATGGCTCGTTTCAAAAAAAGCGGAGGTCGTTCCGTTCCCGGTATTAATACCGGTTCAATGTCCGACATTATCTTCATGTTCCTGTTCTTCTTCATGGTTATCACCACGATACGTGAAGTTACGCTTGAAGTAAAAGTTCTTGCACCCCAGGCTACTGAGATTCAGAAGCTCGAGAAGAAATCGCT
This sequence comes from Bacteroidales bacterium, assembly GCA_035403045.1. Classification (GTDB taxonomy): domain Bacteria; phylum Bacteroidota; class Bacteroidia; order Bacteroidales; family UBA4417; genus UBA4417. Next base: position 4,305 of record DAONEL010000103.1, on the reverse strand, counting down.
GGTCAGCTTTATATACATTGGCCAGCCCCGCAAAGCTTCACTTGGTACTGAATCGCGCATACAGCTCAACAACCAGTTTGCCTCTGTCGCCGACATTCAGGCATTTGTAGCTGCTGAAAGAGCTGCCCGAGATGAATCAGAAAAGAACTTCATCACCACATCTCTTAAAGTCGACCAGAATACCCGTATGGGTATAGTGACTGATGTGAAGCAGGAACTTCGTACCGCGGGCGCATTTAAAATCAACTACTCAACCCGCAAACAAGCAAAAAAGAGTAATGATTAGTTGATCTCACTTAAGAACTATTACTAATGATGCCCGACTAATCATCGGGCATCAGTTTTTTATCCCCGTTAACGCAGGAACCGCTCAAATCATTTCAGGTTTTGCTAAAGCAGGGTGGTCAGGCAGATACTTTATTTCTCTTAAAGATAACCGCAAGAAGAAATGCTGACACGGCAAACGATATAATTGTCAGATAGATACTTCCGGTATTTCCGAGATCTTCAGCGTTGGTAGTTGTGTAACCTCGTCTGTAAAAGAATTCAGCAAGCACCGATAACAGATTGTTCACAAAGTGAGCTGAAATGGGCAGCCAAAGGTTTGACGACCAGAGAAACAGGTAGCCAAAAGCCAGTCCAAGGGCAAAACGGGGCAGGAAACCATAGAATTGCATATGAATTGCAGCGAAAACCACAGCAGCGATGATAACCCCGGCATGTTTATTTCTTAGCAGGCTTGTCATGACAGGCTGAAGAGCGCCCCTGAAAACAATTTCTTCGGCTAATGCCGGTAAGATGGCTATCATCAGGATATTAACTGCCAAACCGGTGAAGCTTGTAGTGGACAGAAAAGCATCGGTAAGGAGCGTGTTTTTTGCCTCGGAATCCTTCAGCCACTGTTCCAGTCCCGAGAATGATTCCGGCAGAACCATCCGTTCGTTCAGTTCGCCAAGCCATCCGATAGCCGGTTGAGACACCAGCATAAAAATGGCAGAAAGTACAAGTAAGCCGGACAAATAGCTCTTATTCCCGGTAAAATATTTCCTGACATTCTTATCGGTCAACAGGAGAAAAAGTATAGCCGGCAACAATAATCCGAAAAGCTGGTTGATGATCTGTATTGTTTTTAACTCATTTACAACTGAAGCATTCGAATAGGATGATGTATCTGCAATGGCTGACAAGCCTTCCGGCCCGTGAAGGATCAGAAGTACAAGAATGCCCACCAACGAAGAGAACAATAATGCGATGATGATTATTCCAATAAAGAATACCAGCTTGGCAAGCGGCGACATTTCACTAAACTGTAAAAAGCGTAGCATCAGATTGATTTTGGGCAAAAGTAAGCAGAAGACAGTAACGATCGTGTACCAGCAGTGAAATGGCTACTTTTGCAAAAAAAGTTTTGGATGAAGATAGGCACACTTGAACTAGGCGATTTTCCGGTACTGCTTGCACCTCTCGAGGATATAACCGACTCGGCTTTCAGGGTGATTTGCCGAAGATTTGGCGCTTCCATGGTATATACGGAGTTTATTTCTTCCGAGGGTTTGGTGCGCGATGCCAGGAAAAGTAATGATAAACTGATTTTCAGAGAAGAGGAACGTCCCCTGGGGATACAGATATTTGGTTCAGACCCTGAGGCAATGAAACAGGCGGCTATTCGTGCCGCCCGGGCCAATCCTGAGGTCATCGATATAAATTTTGGTTGTCCGGTGCGTAAGGTTGCCATGAAAGGCGCCGGGGCTGCCTTGCTCAAGGACGTTCCCCTGATGGTGAAAATAACGCGTGAAGTTGTCAGATCAACAACTATTCCTGTCACAGTGAAAACACGCCTGGGGTGGGACGATTCACAAAAAAACATTGTCGGTATCGCTGAACAGCTCCAGGATACAGGAATAGCGGCTATCACCATTCATGGGCGCACCAGGGCGCAATTGTACTCCGGCATAGCTGACTGGACCCTGATAGGTGAGGTTAAAAACAATCCCAGGATGACAATTCCTGTTATCGGTAACGGAGATATTACAGATGCAGCCTTAGCCTTCAGGATGCGAGACCGGTTTGGAGTTGATGCTGTAATGATTGGACGGGCTGCTATTGGCAATCCATGGATTTTCAGGGATATAGAGATTTTCAGAAAAACAGGTGCTATACCTGGCCCGGCAACCCTCAGCGAACGCATCTCGGTTTGCCTCGATCACCTGCGCCATTCAATTGACAGCAAAGGCGAATATAAAGCTGTGGTGGAAATGCGAAGGCATTATGCGGGCTATTTCAGGGGATTGCCGGACTTTAAAAAGTATAGAGTCCAGTTGCTGACACTCAGATCGGAAGCTGAAATTATGGATTTATTGTCACAGATTGGTAAAGCGGAACCGCTGATTTCATAATAGAACCAATTTTCATTATGGCATTATTTATTTTTATTGTCCCGATTGCGGAAAGTAATTTTATTATTGTACATTTGTTCCTTATTAAAATTAGTATCGATGGAAAGTTTTCGAATATATATTGTTGAAGATGAATTGGTTTATGCAAGGATACTTGAATACCACCTATCGCAAAATCCTGATTATGAGGTTCATGTATATACTACAGCACGTGATCTCCTGTTGAATCTTTATAAAAGGCCGTCAGCAATATCACTTGACTTTAACCTGCCGGACATGAACGGTTTCGAGGTCTTGAAAAAAATAAAGGAATTTGACCCTGAACTGCCCGTTGTAATTGTTTCAGGTCAGCAGGATGTATCAACTGCAGTGGAACTTTTAAAGAAAGGCGTTTACGACTATGTGCTGAAAGATGCCGACACAAAAGACAGGATATGGTCGGCGATGCGCAATATCCGTGAAAACTTCAACCTGAAGCAGAAAATCAACAGGCTTGAAGAAGAGATTGGACGCAAATACTCCTACAGTAATCTCATTAAAGGTAACAGCCCTGAGATTAACAAGATATTTCAGATGCTGGAGAAGGCGGCAAAGGTTAATATTACAGTTTCCATTTATGGCGAAACTGGAACCGGAAAGGAACTTGTGGCCAAATCTATTCATTACAATTCAAAGAGACATAACAAACCTTTTGTTCCGGTTAATGTGACAGCCATACCGCGTGAATTGATTGAGAGCGAGATGTTCGGACATGAGAAAGGCTCATTTACCGGGGCTCATACTCAGCGAATCGGTAAATTTGAAGAAGCGAACCATGGTACCATTTTTCTGGATGAAATTGGTGATATGGATCTCAATATGCAGTCAAAACTTCTCAGGGTGCTCCAGGAAGAAGAAGTGACCCGTGTTGGCTCCAACAAACCCGTGAAGCTGGATGTACGCGTGATTGTTGCAACCCATAAGAACCTGCTCGATGAAGTGAAGAAAGGTAATTTCCGCGAGGACCTTTACTATCGGCTGCTTGGATTGCCCATTGAAGTGCCTCCATTACGGGATCGGGGCAACGACATTTTTATCATCGCAAGGCACTTTATTGATGAGTTTTGTGATAAAAATGACATGCCCCGCTTGACAATATCCGCTGAAGCCATGGAAAAACTCAGAAGGTATCCGTTTCCTGGTAATGTAAGGGAACTGAAAGCCATTGTTGAACTGGCGGCTATCATGACGAACAGCGATACAATTCATGCCGAGGATATCAGGGTGCCCGAAGTTGAGCAGAGCTTTGACCTGATTGCAGGTGAGTGTACCCTTGAGGAATATAACCAGCAGATAATCAGGCATTACCTTAAAAAGTACGATAATAAAGTAAGGCTTGTGGCTGAAAAACTCGACATCGGTAAAACTACCATATACCGCATGCTTAAGAATGAAACTGAAGGCCTGTTGGATTAATGGTTAATCTTTTTCAAAGCATCAGGTAAATTCGCAAACTGGTTAATTCTGTCTAAATTAAATCTTCCCTGAGCCGGAATTCATTGAACAGTTCGGTAACATCGCCAAAACCGTTGAGGTGAATAGCCCGTAAACCGGTACTTTTGGCGGCTTCGGTGTTCTCTGATAAATCATCAATAAATACTGACTTTTCAGGCACAAGTTCGCTGTCTTCAATTACATGCTTATATATTGCCTGCCCTGGTTTGCGCATGCCCAACTTATACGACAAGTAAGCTTTATCAAACAGCGAATTAAAACCAAAACCATAATCCAGCAGGAACTTGTGCGAATAATAGTCGTAATGGATAGCATTGGTATTAGAAAGCAGCAGGATGCTGTAATGCTTTTTTAGCCCGAGCAGAAGCTTCACCCTGTGTTCAGGGAAACCCACAAGCAATGAATTCCAGGCATG
>DAONEL010000102.1:0-9691 GCA_035403045.1 Bacteroidales bacterium | reverse complement strand
GCAATACCGAACAAGATGCTGAAAACTACGATTTGTAAAACCTGACCTTCGTAAATGGCTTTTGCAATGTTTTCAGGAAAAATATGAAGGACAATTTCTTCAAAAGTCTGTGGCTTAACTTCAGGGACCGACTGCTGAGCCATTTCAGGCGGAATGACAACCCCGACACCGGCTTTGCTCAGGTTAATAGCAAACAAGCCGATAAAAAGCGCAATAGTAGAAACCACTTCAAAATAAACAATTGATTTCCAGCCCATTCTGCCCACCTGCTTCAAACTTGAGTGCCCTGCAATACCTACTACAAGTGTGGCAAACAGCAACGGAGCGATGATGGTTTTCACCATCCTCAGGAAAATCTTACTGAAAATATTCAGGTGAACGGCAATAGAAGGAAAGTCGTGCCCGAATTCGGCTCCCATTACCATGCTGATGAGTATCCAGGTAGTGAGTGACTTACGCCGGAAGCCGTACCAGACAAGCATAACAATGGCTAACCAGCGGCTGATGGCAAGTGCGAGGCTGCCTGAAACCCAAAAGCGGTAGAAACTGCCCAGGTTGAGCAAAACAACTGCCGAAATGACCGTTAAAGATAGAAACAGAAATCGCCGGGCCGATAATTTCATTTGTTCTGAAAGAAGACAAATGTAATGAATTCCGGCGCCGGCATGGCAATTCAGAAAATCTGCATTTCAGGAAAACTCCTGCTTTATTTCCAGGCCCCGAGAATCAGTCCCATTAGTGTAAGACCAACAGTGAGATACCCTCCATTGATAAGCATGTAGCGTGTACTCCTGAATTCGAACTGACCGAGAATGAATATCGCCATGGCTACCCAGCCGAAACCAGCAAAGAAACCGTACATCGCTCCTTTTGCAGCATCAATTTCGGGTGAATTAAGCATAAGGCCAAGATTCAGCGCCATAATGAAAGAGAAGAGCAAGGTCAGACCGAAGGTTTTAACCATGTTTGCCTTTCGGGTGTCATCACTGGTCAGACCAGTTTCTTTCATCCACATAGTTCCAAAGAATTTAGGATTGTACCAAAGGGCGCCTAAAGCAAAAAATGCCAGTGCTGAAATAATGATTGCCAGCCAGTTTAAGGTCGAGAAGTCCATAAGATGTTGGATTTATTGTTAATGAACCGATTGATTATCAACAACAAATAAGTACCGGAATTGTTTGCGGCTATGCTGCCAGACGATCAAAACGGTGGCAAATTTATGCAGAGATGCTTATTGCCTGCTGCCGGTAAAGGTCCTGCTTTCGGAAGCCGGAACCAGCCAGCCGTCATAAACCAACTTTCCTGAAGTGTTTCCGGTGAGCGTTGCAGTTGCCCTGCCTGAAGGCGAAACATTCATGAAGATTGTGTAAAATCCAATGGTTGATGACATGTTCCAGGTAACTGTGAACGAACGGTGCTTTTTATCTTTTACGATGTTATAATTCGAAACTTTCCCTTCTACCGTTAACCCGCCAACCCCGTTGTAACCAACTCCAAAGTTGTTGCCGGTTTGAACAACCGTTGCTGTTGAATCAACCATCACAAAGTTCAACGCTGCTACTACAGGCCTCCTGTCGAAACCATTCCCGAGATAATCGGCTTCAAGTATAAATGACTTATCATTAAGAAGATTATGCATTCCCTGGAATTTCATTTCTTTTTCGGCTGCCTTCTGTTCCTTGGTTTTGGGAGTGTTTTTCGTTTGCTGCGCTGCAAGGTTCACTGAGAACATCATTGCGAGCATTATTATTGCAATTGTTTTCATGGCTGTAATTGTTTTCTTTACCATAGGAATGCCGCAATAAATGTACCAGAAAAAGTTTTTTTGCCCCTCACAATGAAGGTTTTAAGAAAATTTCAGAAGCGGGAATATTTGCAAAAAACTTAGGAACTGAATCGTATTTTGCAACAATAGCGGCTACTTGTATTCCAGTATTTCGGCTTCTCCGCGTATTATCATCACACCGTTCATGGCCAGCGAGTCCAGATCGTTAACAATAGGATAAACCGAAACCGGGCCGATCTTTTCAATCCTTTTGAGTAATTGCTTGCTGAAAAACCTGCTGTTCATGATTGCTCCCATTACAAGAATAGCGTCAACATTGCCTTCAAGCACTGTAGCCATGGCACCGATCTCCTTGGCAATCTGGTAAACCATGGCATCAAGGATAAAAGTTGCCTGCTCATCGCCTTCTTCAACCATTGATAGTACCTGGCTGAGCGATTTTGTACCCAGGTAACCTGCAATTCCGCCCTGCTCAGTAACCAGGCGATGCATTTCTTCTCTTGTATTTTCCCCAGTAAAGCAGAGGTCAATAACCTGGCCTACAGGCAGGCTTCCTGTTCGTGTCATTGAAAAAGGGCCATCGCCGTCAAACGCCTGGTTCACATCAATGACCTTGCCGCCGCTGTGAGCCCCAACCGAAACGCCACCACTCCCGATATAAACCACGATGAGTTTGAGGTCTTTATAATTCCGGTTGATACTTGCAGCATACTCACGCGAAACATATTTATGATTCAGGGCATGGAAAATGGAAGTTCTCTCAATTTGCGGCAAGCCGGAAACCCTTGCTATTGGCTCCAGTTCGTCAACTACCACAGGATCGGCCAGGTAAGCCGCTGCGTCAGGAAGCAGGGAGGCGATTTTATCACCGATCAGTCCACCAAGGTTGGTGGCATGGCGCCCCATCACCCCGACTTTTAAGTCGCGTTTCATGGCTTCATTTACCTTATAAATACCTGATCTTACGGGCTTAATAAGGCCTCCGCGAACCATCACTACGGCTATTTCCGAAAGTTTAATCTGGTTATTCACCAATTCTTCCATAATCATTCCGGTACGGTAATCAAGCTGGTCAGTAACATCTGTAAAGGCTGCCAGGTCGCCGGCTTTGTGTTTTATCGACTTCAGGAAGATGAGGCTGGTATTGCGATAAACGGCAATTTTAGTTAAATCGGGCTCGGGATAAACTACCAGGATGCTTTTCATAGAAAGACGAATATTTGATTACGATCATCAAAGTTAGAACAATTTGTCTTGGACTATCAAATGAAATATCGAAATACCTGCATTTGACCGGCTAACAGGTTGTAAATATGTCCATAAACCTGAACATTCGGAGATTCTGAATGTTTAAATGCTTCAAAAAAAAGCAAACAAACACCACACGTCATGAAATCACTTTTTACAATTTTTATCACAACCATTCTCATTTGTTTCACTTATCAGAGCAGCAGAGCCCAGACGCTCACCGAAAACGAACAGAAAATCGAGAATGCGGTAAAAATCTATAATGAAATAAAAGCCGAAGTAGGCAAACTGCAGGTCAATACCCAGCGAACCCAGTCTGATCTGAAACAGGTTGAAAACCGCATTAAGGAAGGGCTTGCAATACTCTCAGGCATTGCTGATCCTGAAACTGACGACCAGGCAAAAACCATCAGGTACTTTTCAACCAATCTCAGCTATCAGAATGGTTTCTTATATGGCATATATGGGCTGAACAGCCGTATGGTGGAACTGCTTACCCCTTGCAAGGAGTTTTTCGACCAGGCAGGCCCTTCATATTTTCCTTTGCGCTATAAATTCAACAGTAAAAACTTCATTATCAAGTACGAAGATTTTAGCTATTCACGGGGCCAGTTTTATGCAGCGCTTGCCGAAGGCGCCGTAAAACTCAGCAACTATACCCTTGCAATTGAAAGCAGCCGGCAGGCAGTAAGCTTAACCGAGGATGCTTTTTTAAAAATGCTTTCGTACAATTTCCTGCTCAATACGAAATCAAAGCTCGAACAGTTTGACAATGAAATGGTTGAACAATCACTAAATATGATTGCCGGTTATGTCAATCTCAACAGTGATGACAGAAAAATGGTTGATTCGTTCGATATAGATTACAAAAAGGGATGGAGTCACCTCACTGATGCCTTTGACAAAAATTCATCAAGCGGCGATGCAGCAGCAGTGTTTTCAAGAGCCGCTGCTCTGCTCGTTAAAGCCGGCGATAAAGAACTGTCTGCCGCAGCTTACCAGAAAGCGCTCGATGCAGGCAACAGGGATAAGAATTTCCTGTTTGACCTTGCTTCGTCGGGTGAATACAGCAGCCGCACCCTCAAAGGCAGGGCATGCGACATGCTTGCAGCAGCATCGTCACTCAGCTGCAGCGAAATGGACAGGCTTGCCGCTTTGTACCGTGACCTTGGCAATACCAGTCAGGCAGAAAGCTTTAGCAATAAAGCCAGGAAATGCAACCAGCAGGCTGCCAAAAGCGCTTCACGATCGGCTGGTGGTGGCGTTCATCTTTATCTTGGAACCTACCCGCTGAGTTTTATTAGTCATAAAAACTACCGCGACTATGGCGGTGTTGCCGGCATTTCAGCCGGAAAGTTCATGCTGCTGGGATCCTATATGAAAGTGCAGAAAAACAAGTATGCCTGGACTGACATGTTTTTCAAGGAGGTAGAAGACAATTCAAATGATAAGTATTACTGGAGCGGCGAGCAGATTGATGTTACCTTCCGTTTCAGCCCGGATGCCTTTCGCAAAAAAAGTACAACAACCTATTTAGGTCCGCAGTTCGGTTACTCAAAACGAAAACTCACGGATATGCACAGCGATGTCACTAACCTTAGCACAGGTGTCACGCAAACAGCACTGGTATTTAACCCGCTGGATACTTATTACCAGCTTGCTTTCAATATTGGCCAATTTGTGGGTGGCAAAGCTGTTGGCATGGACTTTAACTTTTCGCTGGGTGCCTCATACGGCATGTTTTCGCTCGACAATCCAGACTACAATCTTGATGATTTTACTTACAGTCACGGCTATCTTGATAACCGGGAAGAGTGGCACATCGGGATGGTGATGAGGCTTAGCTTCACCCTCGGTCTGTACCTCTGACAGCACTCTGCCGTTCATGGTTAGTCTGAAGGTTTTCACTGAAGTGAAAATCCTCTTTGATAATATGAAGTTGTACATTTGAAGAACACATTCCCCCACTTCAAATGAAACATATTTCCATCCTCTTTCTATTCACGGTTCTTACTTCAGCCGCAGCCCATGGCCAGCGCGATACAATACTTCCGATGATGAATCTTTGTGACAAAGGCGGGTGGAGACTCGTCTTTTCTGATGAATTTAACGGCAGAAGCCTCGATCGCAGTAAGTGGGTAACCTGGTATCCATATTCAAACGACGGCAGCGACAATTGCGATTTTTGCCGCACCCATGGCAACGAAGGCCAGGTATATTCAGACGCGAATGTTGAACCCGGCGGGGGAACCCTAAAGTTGATTGCCCGTCGTGAAAAAGCAACCTGGTTTGATGCCGGGCGCGATTTCACTTCGGGTATGATCCATTCGAAAGAAGCATTCGGTCAAGGGCGGTATGAGATCCGTTGCAAACTTCCAAAAGGAATGGGCTTCTGGACTGCCTTCTGGATGTTTGGTGAAAAAGCTACCGAAATAGATGTGCTGGAAGCCGGAATGCAAAAACCACGGCACATGCACATGGGGATTAAAACATGGACTAATGGTAACAGTTTCGATAAAAGTATCCGCTCCCGCAGCGATCTCTCGGAAGGATTTCACACTTATACGATGGAGTGGGATGAAAACTTTATCCGTATTGAGGTGGACAGCCTCGAAGTATGGCGTATAAGCCGGTTCCTTGATAAACGCGGTAAAACACTCAGGAATTGCGAAATAAAAGCCGGGAAATACCTGCAGCAGCCCGCCTGGCCACCCGAAGGGGAAAAACTGAAAATCATTGTCAACCTGGCCATAGGAACCGAAACAACTCCTTTCACCAAATCGCCTGCTGAGAAAACAGTAATTCCCAACCAGATGGAAATTGACTGGATAAGGTTTTATGAAAAAAGGGAGAAATAACTGCCGTGATGCTTATCACCGGTTTACTCTCAGGCTTTTTTTGTATAGAGTTCCAAAATCTTAAGGATCACTTCGGTGGCTTTCACCATCGATTCGAGCGGGACAAATTCCAGCTTCCCGTGGAAGTTATGCCCCCCGGCAAAGATGTTGGGACATGGCAGCCCCATGTATGAAAGCCTGGCCCCATCAGTTCCTCCGCGGATTGGAACCACTTTGGGCTCAATCCCAAGCTCAACCATGGCATGACGTGCTGTTTCAACGATATGATAAACCGGCTCTATCTGTTCACGCATGTTAAAGTACTGATCTTTCAGTTCGAGTGTGAAAGTGTCTTTCCCATAACGCTGGTTCATGAAATCGATACAAGCTTTGAAGGTTTCTTTTTTCTGCCCGAACTTTTTCTTGTCATGATCGCGGATAATATACTGAAGCATAGCATGTTCTACCGATCCTTCGGTTTTCACAACATGATAAAATCCCTCGTAATCCTGCGTGAATTCAGGCCTTTCATGCACCGGAAGCAATGCATTGAATTCCATGGCCATGAGTATGGCATTTTTCATTTTATTCTTAGCATAACCGGGGTGTATATTCCTGCCCTGGATGAAAACTTTAGCGCCGGCGGCATTGAAGTTCTCAAATTCCAGTTCACCAACTCCGCCACCATCCATGGTGTAAGCAAAATCAGCACCAAACCGCGCAACTTCAAATTTATCGACTCCGCGGCCAATTTCTTCATCAGGAGTGAAACCTATCTTTATGGTTCCATGCTCTATCTCAGGGTGATTGACAAGATATTCAACAGCTGCCATTATTTCCGTAACTCCTGCTTTATCGTCAGCACCCAGCAGGGTAGTGCCGTCGGTTACAATAAGCGTTTGTCCCAGGTAATCCTTCATTTCAGGGAAATCACCCGGCGAAATCACAACATTCAATTCCTTGTTCAGCACAATGTCCGAACCGTCGTAATTTTCAACGAGTCGCGGATTGATATTAGCCCCGCTCATATCGGGTGCAGTATCAACATGGGCAATGAAGCCGATGACCGGAACTTTTTTCGCGGTATTGGCAGGCAATGTTGCCATCACATAACCAAATTCATCGAGGACAACGTCCTTCAGTCCGAAAGCTGAAAGTTCGTCGCGGAGTAATTTGAGCAGATCAAACTGTTTTGAAGTGCTTGGGAAAGCTGTGGATGATTCATCGCTTTGCGTATCAATGGCAATATAGCGGAGAAAACGGTCGAGAATTTGCTGTTTCATTATGTCGGGTAAAGCGTTAAACTGGTTAAGATGTTGTAATTGATATGACTATTCTTCCTTTTTTGCCCTAAGGCTTTCCCAGATGAAATAGCTGCAGAGCACAATCAGCATGAGAAGGGCAAGCGCTTCGGCTGAATGTGATTCAAACCATTCCTTATTCACGAAATTTACACCGAAATTGGCCAGAATTGCGCTTATAACACCCATCAATGCGCCACCTGCAATGAACCCTGAAGCGATGAGCGTGCCTCTCTCGCGGCGGGCCTGGTTGAGTTTTTCGTCCTTGCTGCGGTTGCCGACAAAATGAGCAATGATACCACCAAGCAATAGCGGTGTATTAAGCTGAAGCGGAATAAACATGCCAAGTGAAAATGCCAGTGCCGGAACACCGATCATGGTAAGAATGAGCGAAAGGAATGCGCCAGCAGCATAAAGCATCCAGGGAGCCGGCTGTCCGCTCATCATTGGCCCGATTACAGCTGCCATGGCATTGGCTTGCGGAGCTACCATGGCATTTTCGCCGGTAAAGCCATAGGTTTTGTTAAGTACCATAATCACACCGCCAACAGTTATTGCCGAAACAAAAGTTCCCAGGAACTTCCATGTCTGCTGTTTATAGGGAGAAGTTCCCAGCCAGTAACCTATTTTAAGGTCGGTTATAAAACCGCCTGCCATCGAAAGCGCAGTACAAACCACACCTCCGATAATAAGCGCGGCGATCATGCCCGAAGTACCTTTCAAACCTACCGACACCAGGATGAGCGAAGAAATGATGAGTGTCATGAGGGTCATGCCGCTCACCGGATTTGTACCTACAATGGCAATGGCATTGGCAGCCACTGTAGTAAACAGGAATGCGATGATCATCACAATGGCAAGTCCCACCAGTGCATGTGTGAGGTTATGAACCACTCCAAACTGGAAGAAGATGAAGATGATAAGCGCTGTGAGTAATATGCCGCCGGCGATAATAGCCATTGGCAGGTCACGTTGTGTGCGGAGATTGGTTTTTACGCCTTCGTGTTTACCGAAAATCTCTTTTCCGGCCAGCGATACGGCCGATTTGATGATCTTGCTTGAACGGATTATGCCGATGATACCGGCCATGGCAATGCCACCGATCCCTATCGGGCGGACATAAGCGGTAAAAATCTGTTCGGCTGACATCTGGCTGATGAGTGCGGTTATATTGGTACCGATGGCAATGGTTTGTCCGTCAGCGAAATAGTTGATGATGGGGATGACAACATACCATCCGACAAACGATCCGGCACATATAATCGCGGCATATTTCAGGCCAATAATGTAACCAAGGCCGACAACTGCCGCACCCACATTCAGTTTAAAAACGATTTTAGCTTTATCGGCTATCATCTGGCCGACTGGAATAACGCGGGTTGTAAACACTTCGGCCCACCACCCGAATGTAGCGATGATGAAATCGTAAACCCCGCCTATTAATCCTGCGACCAGGAGCAATCTGGCCTGGCTTCCGCCCTTGGCTCCCGAAACCAGCACTTCGGTAGTGGCTGTAGCTTCAGGGAACGGGTATTTGCCGTGCATCTCACTCACGAAATACTTACGGAATGGGATGAGGAACAATATTCCCAGGAAGCCGCCCAGCAGCGAAGAGAGAAATACCTGATAAAACTGTGCCTCGAGATTTAGAATATAAAGTGCCGGCAGCGTGAAGATCGCTCCTGCCACAATAACTCCCGAACTCGCCCCTATGCTTTGGATGATTACATTTTCGCCCAGCGCTCCTTTGCGGTTAAACACCGTTGAAAGCCCTACTGCGATAATTGCAATGGGAATGGCGGCTTCAAAAACCTGGCCGATCTTCAGGCCAAGGTATGCTGCGGCTGCTGAAAAAATGATGGCCATCACAATACCCCATACCACACTCCAGATGTTGACCTCGGGGTAAATCTTGTGCGGCGACATCAGCGGTTCATAGGTTTCGCCTTCTTTCAGCTCTTTGTAGGCATTTTCGGGGAGTCCCTTAATAGGCCCTGTTTCGTGGTCCGACATGTTATTTATGGTTGGTTCGTGTCAAATTTAGGAAAATTAGCTTAGCGGCAGGATGTGAATGATTCTCCCGGAACACTTTAACAAGATTTTTATTATAGAACGAGGAATTTCAGGTAGAGGATACCAAACGACAATGCCAGGGTGAGCAAGGTGATGATGATCCCTGTTTTGAAAAATTCCATGAATCTGATCTTCACTCCCCTGCTTTCTGCAGATTCTATGACAATGAGATTTGCCATCGCCCCTATGATCGTGGCATTGCCGGCAAGCGTCGAAGCGGAAGCGAGGGCAAGCCACAGCATCTCTGATCCGGCTGTTTTCATGAGAGGCAGCATCAGGATTGTAAAAGGCACATTACTAACAATCTGTGAAAGCAGCAGGCTGATAAAATGAATGCCTCCCAGCCCGGCAGCATTGGCTTTTAGATCAATCCCCTTAATGAGCGAATCCATGATACCGACCTTCTCAATACCTTGAACCACAATGAAAAGCGAAGCAAAAAACAA
>DAONEL010000101.1:6211-9864 GCA_035403045.1 Bacteroidales bacterium | reverse complement strand
CCCGTGTTCATTGATTGATCGTAGCAGTTAAACAATTTTCCATTAACGATTGTTTTTTCTAACCTAATCATCATCCCTGCCATGGATACTCCCATCATTTTCTGGATAATTTTCAACGCGTTCGTCCTCATTATGCTCGCCCTCGACCTGGGTGTATTTCATCGGAAAACGCATGAAATATCGCTCAGGGAGTCTTTGACATGGACTTTTATCTGGATTTTCCTTGCCCTAGTCTTCAATGCAATTATTTACTTCTGGAGAGGCAGGGAACAGGCGCTGGAGTTTTTTACGGGATACCTGGTTGAGAAATCATTGAGTGTTGATAACATCTTTGTATTTCTCATGATCTTCACCTATTTCCGCATTCCTTCCATATACCAGCACAAGGTGCTGTTCTGGGGCATTATTGGGGCATTGATTTTGCGTGTGATCTTCATTTTTGCAGGCGTAGCACTTATCGAAAAGTTTCATTTCACCATCTACCTTTTCGGGGCATTGCTTGTATTCAGCGGATATCAGATGTTTCAGCATAATAACACCAAGATCGATCCTGACAAAAACCCGGTTATACGGTTTTTTAAAAGATTTATGCCAGTGACGCCTGACCTCCGGGAAGATAAATTCTTTGTAAAAACCGGCGGAAAGCGATTTGCCACGCCGTTATTCCTGGTACTGATACTTATTGAAACAACGGACGTTATTTTTGCTGTGGACAGCATTCCGGCCATACTGGCTATCACCCAGGATCAGTTTATTGTTTATACCTCCAATGTTTTCGCCATCCTAGGCTTACGCTCATTGTATTTTGCACTGGCCGGAGTTGTTCACCGGTTCTGGCTTCTAAGCTACGGCCTGGCCGTGGTGTTGATATTCGTAGGTTTAAAAATGATGCTCATTGATTTTTACAAAATACCTATAGAATGGTCGCTGGCGTTCATTGCTTTGGTGATTACTTCAAGCATTATTCTATCCCTGAAACTTAAAAACCCTGAAAACAAGTTATGACAATGCCTGATATTAATTCCTTAGGGCTCATTTTTGACACTCACCGGCTGATAGAGGTAGGTGGGTTGTTCCTGATATTGGCAATCGTTTACATCGAAACCGGCTTTTTTCTGGGATTTGTGCTTCCCGGGGGTGATTATTTGCTTTTTGCAGCGGGGATGTTCTGTGGTACGCAATATCTTGAACTACCCCTTGTATGGTTGTTGCTACTATTGATACTTGCCTCTTTCCTGGGTGACTCCACCGGCTATTTCAAGGGCAAATGGCTGGGTAACAAGTTATTTACTGACAATAAATCCAGGTTCTTTAAGAAGGATTACCTGGATCGGGGCAGTGATTTTTACACACGTTATGGATTCTGGGCTTTCATCCTGGGCCGATATATGCCGGTAATACGCACATTGGTCCCAATGATAGCAGGTGCAAGTGGTTTCAGCCTCAGGAAATTCCTTCTTTTTAATTTGTCAGGTGCGGTTGTATGGGTGGGCACGCTGGTATCATTGGGTTATTTTATCGGTAAAACCTATCCTGGTGTAATGAAATATTCTGTTTATATACTGCTGCTGTTCATCATCATAGCGTCATTGCCGATGCTCAAAATCATTCTCCCGAAAGCGGGCAGGCAGCGGTCGTAATCTCTATAATTATTACCTTGGCATTTTGGAAACCGGAAGCTTAAAATTGAAAATTGAAAGCTGAAAATTGATCACGAACGCCATTAGGACCGGTACCTCGGGTCTGCAAACATGTGACACCAGCCATCATGCACGCGCATGGCACCCGGAACAAACGAACATTCGAACAAACAAAGTTAGAATTACCGGCACCCGGCACCCGGCACCCGGCACAAAGTACTTTGCACCTGCCCTTCTAACACAAGCCTCCCCACGACTCTTCGGAGATTAAACTCAACCGCCAGAACGGAAATTGAAGGCTGTTCTTTTCTTCCGGTTGTCCGGTCTGACTGCCTGATGTTTTGTATTGTTCAATGGCATGATGTCGGGGAGGATGATTCCATTGTAAATCCTTTAGCCATCGTTGGCCGCCGGGGATTTGCCGTTCTTTTGAAAAAAGGTACCGTTCGCCATTTAGAAACAACCATTCACTAAGTCATGCTGTTTAATTCAAAACTTCCGGTTTATTTGGCATCCTGTTTGTACTTCAAACCAGCAAAAGATAAACCGGCATGTCGATTACCGATGAAAACATTCATAAAGCCCTCCAGATAAGAGTGGCCGTCAATGAATACTTTGAAAGCTATGGCCATACGAAGATTGAGGCAGCAGGGCTAACGCCATATTTCCGTCTTAAACGTATCTTTGAGGACAATGATGATAGCTCCGATCCGATCCTGCAATTCCTCTACAACCTTGAGGAAGCAAATCTTCTGAGGCTGATACCGCAGGCCTTTCTGGCTATTTCCGAATCCGGTATGCATTGGTATTTTGTTAAAAAACCCAATACTGATATTCACTGAAACCTAAAAGTATCACTTGCCCGGGTTTCCGGGTTTTCCTGATACTGAGGCTTTCGATACTCTTCTCCACCAGATGGTGAATGACTTAACCCTGAAACCATTCATGAACTGCATTGTCATTTGACTGGTATTCAAACAATTCAATACTGATAACACCAGAGGCTATGAGTTCATTAAATATTTTAAGCTATTTAAAATAACCTGAGCAATTCAATCTTGCCTATTCGAATGATTGCTAAGGGTTTAACTCTACATAATTAACACACTAAAAAGGAGGATTTATGAAAAAACTAGTTGCTGAATTTATTGGAACCTTGTGGTTGGTGCTGGGAGGCTGCGGAAGTGCAGTTCTTGCAGCAGCATACCCGGAATTAGGAATCGGATTTGCCGGCGTCGCCATAGCGTTTGGATTAACGGTGATGACAATGGCATATGCCATTGGTCATATTTCAGGTTGTCATCTGAATCCTGCCGTAAGCATTGGGCTATGGATTGGCGGCCGCTTCGATAAAAAAGATCTCCTGCCATACATAATCGCACAAATACTGGGCGCAGTTGCGGGAGCCGGAATCCTTTACATCATCGCCAGCGGGAAGTCAGGATTTGCTATCGGCAATTTCGCGGCAAACGGGTATGGTGAGCATTCCCCCGACGGGTATAACATGCTTTCGGCACTTGTGACTGAGATAGTAATGACTTTCATGTTCCTGATAATCATCTTAGGCGCGACACACTCTAAAGCACCTAAAGGATTTGCAGGAGTGGCTATCGGGTTGGCGTTAACGCTCATTCACCTGATAAGCATTCCGGTAACAAACACTTCGGTAAACCCGGCCAGAAGTATCAGCCAGGCTGTATTTGTCGGTGGCTGGGCAGTGTCTCAACTCTGGTTGTTTATTGTAGCGCCGGTTGTCGGGGCGATCATTGCAGGATTGGTCTATAAAATGATTTCGCCCGAAAAAGAATAAAAAAGAGGCTTGCAGCAGCATAGGTGAGTGGGGCGGGTATCAGCAATCCTCAGATTCCGGCGGCAAATAGCATGAAATCTCAGGCAGGCCTGCCCCTTTCACACAAGCCTTCCCGCGACAGGCAAGCTACGCACTAAGCACTAAGCACTATGCACTCAGCACTAAGCACCTGCCCCTTTCACTCAAGCCTTCCCACGGCAGGC
>DAONEL010000101.1:0-6111 GCA_035403045.1 Bacteroidales bacterium | reverse complement strand
CTTCCCACGGCAGGCCTGCCCCCTTCGCACAAGCCTATCCCACGGTTCTTATAATAGCACACGCAAACTCGTTGTGATAAAATAATCGGCATCAGTCTGCTGTTGCGGTCACATCTGCGGATGATACACCGTTATACTGCAGGTAAAAGTCTGGCCTGATAAAACCTGGATAGGGTCTAAGTCGGGGCTGAGTTCCCCGCCTGTGCCGTGCCAACCGACATAGTCGCCGGGATTTGCGTCGCCTGAGTTGTCGGTGTCTTTCCAGAGAATAACATTGTAGATCCCAGCGTCGATACCTGTGATGTTGAAAACCACACTTTTACCGCTGCCACTTGACGCTATTTTCTTCACAAAGCTTCCGGTGTTCGTTTGCAGGATGGCGGGAATGCCGTCGAGATTGCCGGTCACTCCGGAAGCTAGCTTAGCCACTCCGCTTACCTGGGTGACAGCCTCAAGTACAGTAATAGTAGCGGATTTTGTGGTGGTTCCCCCATGTTCATCTTTGGCTTCTGCGTTCACCGTGTAGGTGCCGGCAGTGGCAGGCACTTTCCAGTATCCCGCTGAACCGTCGGCTTCAACATCTCCACCGGTAGGCGTAAAAGCATATGTGATGAGTTCATTCTCCGGGTCTGTAGCATTGACGGTTATTTTAACATATCCGCCTGCATTTACGGTAGAAGGCTCAATATTGACGGAAGAGATCTCCGGGGTGCCGTTCGTGTCATCTTTTCCGCATGAAGCGAAAAGAATTGCAATGCAAGCCGCAGCAAGCAAAGCGATTGGGAAAAGGATCATTTTTTTCATAGCCTGGGTTTTAAGGGATTAATACTGTTCTGCGTTTCAGATCGTTCATGACGATGCTGATTTTGTATGACAATATTACCTCCGATATTGCAGGCTCCTTTTGCTGTGCGTCTCTGATTGTTTGCTGGTTTTCTCAAACCGGTTTCAGGGTGTTGTTTTCTGACATTTACGAAATTTCCCGGCAGATCAAACCGAGGGAATTGCGACTTAGAATTTAAAGGATTGTAAAGTTATTTACTCAGTTCCGATGGATTGCGCCCGAATTCCTCGGTGAACACCCGGCTGAAGTGCGATAGGTTTTTAAACCCCGTTTCATAGGCCGCCTCCGATACATTGAGATCGGAGGTAAGCAGCAGTTCCCGCGCTTTATGAAGCCGGAACGAACGTATATATTCATTCACGGTCTTGCTGGTGAGTGATTTGAATTTGCGGTACAACTGGGCGCGGCTCATACCCAGGTCCCGGCACAATTCAATGATACCGAAGCGGTCATCATCCAGGTTCACTTCGAGCAGCTTTCTAATCTTCATCATAAACTGATCCTCAATGGCGGTGTTCTTGTCGTCAACCGGCAACAGCGGACCCATGCCGGCATACCGTTGCTGCAGGCGGCTGCGCATTTCAATAAGGTTTCTCAGCTTCAGCAACAGTTCCTCGCGGTTGAAAGGCTTTGCCATGTAATCATCAGCACCCCTTTCAAGGCCGTGGAGCTTTGACGATATATCAGCTTTAGCAGTGAGCATTACCACAGGAATATGACTGGTGCGGAAATCATTCTTGATCCTGTCAAGCATGATGATACCGTCCATCTCCGGCATCATCACATCGCTCAGGATTATATCGGGGACAATCTCTAATGCTTTTTCAAGCCCCTGGCGGCCGTTTGCCGCTGTAATCACCTGGTAATGATCCTCAGTGAGTGCTTTGAGATATTCGGTCACGTCAGTGCTGTCCTCCACAATGAGCAGTGCCGGCAGTTCATGGTTTGGTAGCGGTTTGTTTTTTGCGGATGCCGGTTTACTTTGGGCTTCAGCCGGTGAGATGAGGCTTTTCTCTTTGAAAACAGGAGGTTCAGGACTTGCGTACCGGGCATTATTGGTGACAGGGAACCTGAGTGTAAATACTGTACCTGAACCGGGCCTGCTCTGTACGCCGATGGTACCGCCGGCAAGCCGGGTCATTTCCTTCACCAGGGCCAGTCCCAGGCCGGTTCCTCCGGCATCGGAACCGGTGGTGGTTTCAACCCGGTAGAAACGGTCGAAGATGTTAGGGAGCATCTCCGGTGGTATTCCGGGCCCAGTGTCAAGTACCTGAATTTCGAGCTGACTCCGGTTATCTTTCGGGAGTGAAGCCTTTACTTCCACACGACCTCCTGCAGGGCAAAATTTAATGGCATTTGAAACCAGGTTCGCAATGATCTGCAACAGCTTTTCCGGGTCATAGTCCATGACAACCGCATCGTTATCGCTTGAAAACACCAGCTTCAGTTCTTTACTCACTGCCAGGGAACTGTATGATTCAACAATATATCGCAGGTACGCGATAATATCTCCTTGCTGAAGGTTGAGCGGCATGGCTCCTGCTTCCAGTTTTGAGAGGTCGAGCATCTGGTTAACCAGGCGTAGCAGCCTGTTGGCATTGTTTTTTATTTTCGGCACCCCTTCGTCGAGCCATTTGCCGGGCTGCTCCTTTATGAAGTCGGCCATCCCCAGGATTACAGTAAGCGGGGTACGGAATTCATGGGTGATGTTGGTGAAAAACTTTGTTTTCATCTCATCCAGCTCTTTCAGGCGAGTTGCTTCAGCCTGTTTTGCATCAGCGAGTTTTCGTTTCTGGTTGATGTTATTAAGAATCAGTATGAGGGTGAACCCTGCCTGCCACGAGCAGTTTACCGTGAAAAACAACAGGTTCTTCCACACTGACAATTCGGGGGCGGGAATCAGCCGCGACTGCATGGAGGCTGTGATTATAAGGGTAGAGAGGTAGGTGATAAACAGCAGGAGGGTGATGCGCGCATTTTGCAGGTTAATGGTCATGTAGAGTACGGAAATGCCTGTAAACATAAGTCCTGCCGAATGGAGCAGGCCACCCAGCCTGAGCATAAAGTACATGGTAACCAACAGGTTGATCATCTGGGCACCAAAAATGTACCATTCCACATATCTCTTTACCAGGATAATGACCAGTATGATTGGAAAGCTCACCGCGAGCAGGAAGAAACCATACTGTACGATGGCGGGCAGGTTCAGTGCCCATCCAAGGACCGTCATACAGAGGATGAAAAAAGAACTGGTTACATTCCCGAAGAGTGCATTCTTCTTGAGGGTGAGATAGTTCTCACCTATACCCGGGAAGGACAGGATACGGGTCAGCCTGTTGTTAATACCAGCAATAGGAAGCGGAGTCATAGGCAGTAAGATTTGAATAAGAAATAGTCAGAGAACGGATTTTGGAAGAACAACGGTTATTTGCAGCAGCCTGAAAAATCACCTGGTTGGTAAGCAAAATAATCATGAATAAATATACGTCGAAATCTTCAGATGTGTATAACAAGTAATTGCTTCATATTTCACTATGTAAATGCCTGGAAGAGTGATAAATGCGTGATTTGTGATAAATTCTTTCTAAACCCGCACGAATTGCAGCATGTAAGGTTATATCACAAGCCCTGAGCGCTCATATTTTACTGTTTACAAACTTTGCTGCCGAGGTCAATCCCGATGGAGCCGGACGAAATATCAATGATTAGTCACAGGCCGCCCACCGGTACAACACCGGAATTCAGTATCGACAGTTACATTTTACTTCGTGGAGTGTAAGAAACATTTTTGCTAATAGCAAGTCGGCACTGTTATATGCTCCTGCTTCCCGACAGGTGCTTCCATATCTTACAAAATCACACGTTTGTGTGATTGTTTCGGAATCTGCATTGCCTGAAATTTGCCGGCATCATCCCTGTATATCGCAGGGAGATTTTAATCGCCATTCACTTATAGATGGTTGTAGCTTTTCACGCCGGATTGCCGATGCCGCCACCAAGTAGGCAAACTCAAACACTCATGACGATGAAAAAGGGATTTATTATCCTGATTGCCGCGGTTTTATCAGTATTTACCGCAAATGCCCAGCTCAAAAAAGTTGCCGAATTCAAGCTTGATGCTATGCCTCCGCTTGCCATTACCAATGATGGAAACTATTACCTGCAGGCAGGAACCAAATGTTTTGAAGCGATAGATGTTTCCGGTAACAAGGTCAAGCTCAATAAGACATACAAAGAGGCCGGTGCTGCGTTTGAAAAGGCTTTCGACGCTTCTTTCGATGATTCGGGCCAAATGCTGATAGTATGCGATGATGAAACAACCGTCAGTTGTATCGACCTTACAAACGGAAAGCAATTATGGGAAAACAAAAGCTTTACCGCGTTAGGATCAGAGAAGTCAGCTTCTTCACTCGACTGTGCTGATAATGTGGTGATTGTCACTGATAAAAAAGCAAAGGATAACTACACGCTAACCTGCCTCGATCTTAAAACGGGTAAGCAAACCTGGACCGTTGAGAACCTGCCGTCAAAAATTAATGCCAATGATATTGAGATATCCGCAGGAATGGTTTGTACCAGCATATACCAGAAGAAAGAAGATAAGAGTTACATTAAATTCTACAATCTGAACACAGGGAAAGTTGATGTTTCGGCTGTGCTTGAAGGCTCTTCCATTGCTTCGCTCGAACTGGAGGATGAGCATATGTTTATCCATCACCGTGTTTCGGAGAAAAAATCGTTTTTAACAGCTTTCGACCTGGTCAATAAAAAACAGATGTGGACATCGCCTGCCGCAAACCTGTCACCCAATTTGCCCATGGTAATGAATACCGATGTTATTCGGTATTATGCTGCGATCAAATCATTTGGAGATAAAGTGCTCCTGATCACCGAGGGCATTGAAGCATTTGACATTGCTACGGGTAAAGCAGCCTATAACCTGCCCTTTGTACCTTATTATAAGTGGGGTGTTGGTCATTATATCGATGCTATATTTTCCCCGGTTGTTACCGACAAGGGTATATTGCTTGCCGATGCAACACAAGGCGACATTTTTATAAAATACTTTGATGGTGAAACCGGTAAACAGTTATGGTCCAGCGAGAAAATGAAGAAAAAGAACGTAAGCCCTATTGCTTACGTTGCCAATGGCCAAGCCGTTGTGCAGTTTGGCGGAACTTGTGTATTCGAAGTGGTGAACAATTCCGAGATCGGAAAGTTTCTGGATCCTTATGAGGTGGCTGCTTTTGATTTGAAAACCGGCAAAGTAAGCTGGACGATGGAGTTCAAAAATGCAATCTACACCACTGAAATGGTGAATGGCAACATATTGGTCGTTGATAAAAAGGATATGAAAACCATCGATATGAAAACCGGTTCATTGCTTAAAACCGAAGACGATCCTTTCGATGATTCATATTTCAGGACAAAAGTGGGATTATCGGTAACCAAGTTCCAGAAAGGAGCCGAAATTAATTTTGAAAAGCGCCTTGTGTTCCGCGGCAAAGACGACAAGTTGATAATCAGTACTTTTTAAGTCATCTGCGTTGCCAGAGAGGATTTATCCACCGTAAAAAATCCATACTCCGATATTCAAAAGCCCGGATAAGGGTCAGGAAAGAGACTGCCGTATAAGTTAGGTGCTATAAGTTATTGCTATGTGCAACCTGTTGACTTTATGAACGACTGCAGATTAATGACAAAAACTTAAAGTTGCTTGTATCACTTATTCTCCAGCCTCTTTCCTACTTGCATAGTATTCATTTACCGTTGAACCGAGCGGGAAATCATGACTCAATAGAACTTAAGCTTCGTGCCACAGGCCGGTCAGACATCGGAATGTTACGCCACTGTGCTGATGCCGTGGATACCTGGAATAGTGCAACGATTTAAAATGAAAACTTTTCTCATAATCTTTTATGTTTTATAAAGTGTCTTAAATTTTCCTTAAGGTCACTCAGCGTTTCCTTCGATTACCTGGTGGTTAGACTCTTTCTGCCACAAAGGGCACCAGGGTATTCACAAAGTTGCACAAAGTCAAACTATTTGGTACTAATTCCTAACTAATCCTTCACCATCTTCTTCACCCGCACGCCTGTATTATCCTGCATCCTCACAAAATATAATCCCCGCGGCAGGCTGCTGACATCTATCACTGTTTCAGGTTCTGATACCTGGCGATTCATGATCAGTCGTCCGCTAAGGTCAAGTATTGAAATCCGGCCGGGAATGGCTGATGTTTCAATTGTAATTTGCGACCGGGAAGG
>DAONEL010000100.1:4552-10037 GCA_035403045.1 Bacteroidales bacterium | reverse complement strand
CGCGCAGATGGTACTGGTTAACCCCGGGAGAGTATGTCGCCGCCCCCTTTCCTAACCCTGTCCTTACCGGCAGGGTTTTTTTATTTCTCTATGCAACTATTGACATTCCTTACTAAAACCTCTTTTTGAAAACTATAGGTTTCCCTATTTTAGGTACTTTTGCAATCCTAATGATAAATATATCCTTGCATCACCGTTTTGCTTTTTGGCTTGCTTCTCTCTTTGCCGCATTCCCGCTGTTACTCTTTTCGCAGGAAGATATCCAGATGCATGAGGGTGAAATCCCCCAAACAGGTGAGAATACACAAAAAGAAAAAGCAAGTCCGGATTCGGCTTATGTCAGATATTTCTACCCTGATACTCAGGGATCATATAAATTGAACCCGGTTGCCAGTGCATCACTTTATCATCTCCAGGATTATGATGCAATACAGCAGCCAAACTCAATGTATGCCAACCTTGGAAACACAGGAAGCGCCTGTCTGCCCCTGATTTTTTCATTAAACACAATCCCTTCATTCGATATTTGGCTGAAGAGTTTTAAACCATATGAACTTTCGTTTGACAGCAACAAGTTTTATATCTCAGATTCGCCTTATACCAGGCTCAATTACATGATGGGGAGTGCTAAAGAACAACGTCTTGAGGTCATTCACAGTCAGCAGATACGAAAAGGATTTTCACTGGGAGTGAATGCGCGTTTCGCCAATGCACCGGGTATTTATGAGCGGCAAAGGACATACTACACAGGTATGACAGCTAATGTATGCTATAAGACTCCGGGCAACCGTTATGGAGTGTTAGCAACTTACCTTAATGATCGTTTCAAAGTATATGAAAATGGCGGATTGAAGTATGATTCAGTTTTTACTGATGATGTTGAAAGCAAAAGGAAAGCAATCCTGATGAATTATGATGACGCCATGAACCGGCATAAAACCAGCGGATTCATGGTTCAGCAGTATGTTAATCTCCAGAAAACCAAACTCCGTGAGACTGACAGTCTTGGGCAGCCGGTTAAGACCCGCCGGTTTGATGCCGGACGGTTTGTTCATACGTTCAGGTATTACCGGTCTTCAGCTGTATTCGAAAATCTTGCCAATGATACTATCATACTGCCTTCCACGGTATTAATTTCAAAACAGATTTTTGATACCTCAGCATTGGTTCATTTTGAAAATAGTTTCGTGTATTCAAATATTGAACCAGATACTTCGTCAAAAGTATTTCCGCTTCAGTACACATTTGGCATCAGGCAGCAGCATGACAGACTGTTTAATGACACTGCTTCACGGACCTTCAACCACATTGTTCCATTTGGTACTTTGCGCGGAATTATTGCAGGGAAAACATTTTTTACAGCCAGCGGCAGAATTTTCCTGGGAGATTATAATAATGGTGATTTCGATCTGAGTGGTGAATTTTATCAATTTATCGGCAAGAAAAACGAATACCGTCTGTGGGTGGCGGCAAGTAATGGATTAATTCATCCCGACTACTATTACCAACATTATGTTTCAGCCGGATATTACTGGAATAATGATTTCAAGGCTCAGGGTTACCAGACAGGAACAGCTGGAATTGATATCAAAGGGATCATCCTTGCGGCTTCTATCTCCCGGATATCCAATTTTGTGTACCTGGACAAGAAGTCGCTTCCAGCCCAGTTAACGGATGGCATTGGAATACTCTCTTTCAATGTTAATAAAGACTTCAGGCTGGGACGCTGGATAATTGGCGGTTTTGGTACCTGGCAGCAGGTAACTGACGAATCGGTATTAACCCTGCCTTCAATAACAGCCAGGTTGACAATCTGTTACAACATAAATCTTTTCAGGAACGTACTCAAAACACAGGCCGGTATCAATGTGCTTTATAATAGTTCTTACTATGCTAATGCATACAATCCTGCCATACGTTCATTCTATCTTCAGGATCAGGAGAAATTTGGCAACTATCCTTATGGCGATGTATTCCTGAATTTTAAGGTGAAACGTGCAAGAATATTTGTCAAATACCAGCACGCCAATGCAGGACTTCTTGGTTATACCTATATGATGGTTCCGGGATATCCCCAGGTTGATGCTGCCTTCAAATTCGGGGTGAATTGGGTGTTTTTTGACTGATGGCCCGGGAACGAATTGGTAGTTGTCAGAAACTAAGATTTATTACTTCCGAAAAATATATCTATACTTTGCTTGATTTGCGTTGCCTGATGGCTTCAAAGACAATGATAGCCGCCGATGTTGAAACGTTCAGTGAGTCGGCAATGCCATTCATGGGAATGATAATCTGCCGGTCGCAGAAATTTAACCAACTGTTGCTGAGGCCGGTGGCTTCAGTTCCCAGAACAATTGCACAGCCAGATGAATAATCAATGGTTTCATAATTAACAGCATTGTTGGTTAATGCTGCCGCGAATGATCGAATTTTATTATTTTTCAGCCAATGCTGAATATCATCCGTAGTACCGGCAATCACCGGAACGGTGAATACACAGCCTACACTCGAACGAATAACGTTGGGATTGTAGATATCGGTCAAAGGATCGCAAACAAGCACCGCATCGACGCCAGCGGCATCGGCTGTACGCATAATAGCACCCAGGTTGCCGGGTTTTTCAACAGCTTCGAGGATAACAACAAGCGGAATTTTTGAGAAATGCAGTTGCTCCAAATTGAGATTCCTTGGTTTAGCAATTGCAATAAGTCCGTCGGAGCCTTCACGATAGGCGATTTTCTCAAAGACAGCCTTGCCAATTTCTATCACAGTAGCTTCGCCAGCAATACTACCAGGACTCGTTTCGGGGTTTTTTCCTTCAAAATCAGGGCAGTAATATAGTTCAGTGAGTTTTGCTCCTGAAGCCACTGCCCTTGTAATTTCCCTGTACCCTTCGATAACAATCAGATTTTGAAGCCGCCGTTCCCGGCTTTTTGTCTGTAAAGCAACAATATTCTTGATGCGGGGATTTTGAACAGAAGTTATAAGATCAGGCATGTTTTAATGTCGATTGAATTGAACAAATTTATGTTTTTTACAATCAGACACGACCTGCTGTAATGATAAAACAGGGGAAGATGATTATCGAGAAACTCTTTAAAAGTCATGAATCAGAATGAATTGGCTGCAGTGAGTGCTCAGGTAAAATACTGGTTATTTGCACATAAAATGATGAAAATCAGTGCGTTTGTGTGCTGGGCCATGACCTGTGTGAATCATTGCTAAACTTATTCTACCTTTGAAGCGTTTTTACCCTGTTCATATCTTCAGGGAATCATTTTTAACTCTTTTCAAATGGATAATTCATATAATTTCGGACTGATAGGAGTGGGTGGTTACATTGCACCCCGGCATTTAAAAGCTATAAAAGATACAGGTAACAAACTGATTGCAGCGCTTGACCGTTTTGATGCTGTTGGAATTATGGACAGCTATTTTCCGAACTGCAATTTTTTCACTGAACCGGAGCGTTTTGACCGGCACCTGGATAAGCTTCGTCGCAAAGGTCCCGGAGAAAAGGTGGATTTCGTTTCGATCTGCTCGCCGAACTACCTGCACGATGCCCATATGCGGCTTGCCTTGCGCAACCAGGCAAATGCTATTTGCGAGAAACCGCTGGTGCTCAATCCATGGAACCTTGATGCGCTTGCCGAACTCGAAAAGGAAACCGGGAAACGCATATTCACTATATTTCAGTTGCGACTGCATCCTGTTATTATAGCGCTTAAAGAAAAAATCGCCGCAGCCCCCGCCGGGCAGGTTTTTGATGTGAACCTTAAATACATCACTTCGCGGGGACACTGGTATTTTGTGTCGTGGAAAGGCGATTTACAGAAGTCTGGCGGTATAGCAACCAACATAGGAATTCATTTCTTTGATATGCTCACCTGGATTTTTGGAGATGTGAAGGAAAACAAAGTAGAGGTTCATCATGCCGACCATGCTTCCGGATTTTTGCAGCTTGAGAAAGCGCGTGTCAACTGGTTCTTGAGTATCAACGCTGATTATCTGCCCGAATCAGCACTAACTGCGGGGAAGAGAACTTTCAGGTCTATAACTGTTGATGGTGAGGAGGTTGAATTCAGCGAAGGCTTTACAGAACTTCACACAAGGAGCTATGAAGAGATATTAAAAGGGAATGGTTTTGGACTTGAAGATGCCAGAAGGAGCATTGAAATCGTGCACGATATCAGGACGCAGATTTAATTTTTTGAAACTGGTCATGATAGCTATCGGGACTGGAGACTGGAAACTGGAAACAAAAAACTGGAGACTGGAAACTGGAAACAGGAACGGCTCCTTGCTGCCTGCTTCCTGGCATTAAACACTATTAAAACTGAAAACTAATAATAACTTAAAATATTAACCTGAATTTTATGAAGACGGCATTAATTACAGGTATAACCGGGCAAGATGGCGCTTACCTGGCAGAATTTCTCCTTAAAAAAGGATATACGGTTCATGGTTTAAAGCGCCGCAGTTCACTGTTTAATACTGACCGTATCGATCACCTTTACCAGGACCCTCATGCCGAGAACAGGAACCTGTTTCTTCACTATGGTGATATGACTGACTCGTCGAACCTTATCAGGATAGTGCAGGAGGTTCAGCCGGACGAAATATATAACCTGGCTGCCATGAGCCATGTGAAGGTTAGCTTCGACACGCCGGAATATACTGCTAATGCTGATGCTGTTGGAACATTACGGTTACTTGAAGCTATTCGCCTGCTTGGTTTAAAAGAAAAAACGCGCATATACCAGGCTTCAACAAGCGAACTGTACGGACTTGTGCAGGAAACGCCCCAAACTGAGCACACACCATTTTACCCGCGCAGCCCTTATGCAGTCGCAAAACTATACGCATACTGGATTACAGTAAACTACCGCGAGGCTTATGGATTGTACGCTTCAAATGGGATTCTGTTTAATCATGAATCACCCATACGTGGCGAAACATTTGTTACACGAAAGATAACTATGGCAACATCAAGAATTGCACTGGGTATGCAGGATACATTGTTCCTCGGTAACCTGTCGGCAAAGCGTGACTGGGGCCATGCAAAAGACTATGTCCGCGCTATGTACAAAGTACTTCAGCATGAAAAACCCGATGATTTTGTGATTGCCACAGGTGTAACCACCGAGGTGAGACAATTTGTGAAAATGGCGTTTGCTGAAACGGGCATCGAACTGGAATTCAGTGGAGAAGGAGTAAATGAGAAAGGGATTGTGACGAAATGTTTGGGCGAATTCAAACTCCCTGCAGGCAAGGTTGTTGTGCAGGTAGATCCGGCTTATTTCAGGCCGACAGAAGTTGATCTTCTGCTTGGAGATCCATCTAAAGCAAAGAATCTTCTTGGATGGCAGCCTGAATATGATCTGAAAGCGCTTGTGAACGACATGATGCAATCAGACCTTAAATTAGCACAAAAGGATAAGTATTTGAAAGACGGTGGATTCAGGGTGAATAATTACTTTGAATA
>DAONEL010000100.1:0-4452 GCA_035403045.1 Bacteroidales bacterium | reverse complement strand
GGCAGTGCCATCATTGAAAATCTCAAAGCAAAAGGATTTTCAAACTTTATAACACGCACACACGATGAACTTGACCTGATTGATCAGCAGGCTGTCCGTTCGTTCTTTGAAAAGGAAAAGCCTGAGTATGTTTTTCTGGCGGCAGCTAAAGTAGGCGGCATTATGGCCAACAATACCTACAGGGCGCAATTTATATACGAAAACATTCAAATACAGAATAATATAATACATAGCGCATGGCTTTGTGGTGTAAAGAAGCTTCTGTTTCTCGGAAGCTCATGTATTTATCCGCGCCTGGCACCGCAGCCGCTCAGGGAGGAATATCTGCTCACCAATGAACTGGAATACACCAATGAGCCGTACGCCCTTGCCAAGATTGCCGGTATTCGCATGATTGAGTCCTATAACCTTCAATACGGCACTGATTTTCTGGCCGTGATGCCTACCAACCTTTATGGGCTGAACGATAATTTCCATCTCAGCAAATCACATGTGTTGCCTGCCATGATCAGGAAGATGCACCTGGCCAGGTGCCTGGATGCCGGGGATATGGAAGCGATAAGATATGACCTTAAAAAACGCCCGATGGAAGAGATAAACTGGGATGCGCCGGAAAGTGCCGTTCTCGCATTCCTTGACAAGCATGGGATACAAAAGAAAGGAAATTCCACAACGCTTACTCTCTGGGGCACCGGAAAGCCAATGCGCGAATTCCTTTGGGCTAACGATATGGCTGATGCCTGTGTTTACATCATGAATAATGTCGATTTTGGAGACCTGGTAAATGAAGCTTCTTTGGAGATACGAAACACACATATCAATATCGGTTCGGGCAGAGAAATTTCAATACATGACCTGGCAATGGCCATCAAAGATATTTCAGGTTTCAAGGGGGCAATATCTTTTGATGCATCAAAACCTGACGGTACGCCACGCAAACTTCTCGATACCAGTAGATTGGAAAAACTTGGCTGGAAGTATTCAGTTGAACTGCCTGAAGGTATTAAAATGGTTTATGACCATTATCTTTCATAATCACTTTCCCTTTTCTCAAAATCTTACAGGTATTGTTTAATGATTGTAGCAGTCGTGAAACAATCTTGTAAATTAGCTGTTTGATTGTAACCTGCTCATTTCAATTTAACATACTGTAGTAATAATTATGCTGAATCAGGTACCTTCCCATGATTTTGTGTGGTATGCCATATATACACGCTCGAGGGCTGAAAAGAAAGTTTACAATGAGTTGTTGAAACGCAATATAGATACCTTTCTTCCAATGCGAACCACCATCAGGCAATGGAGCGACAGGAAGAAAAAAGTTGAAGTACCGCTTTTTAACTCTTATATTTTTGTCAATATCACAGATCGCCAGCACCTGCCGGTGTTACAGGTTGATAATGTTGTGAAATTTGTAAGTTTCGAAGGGAAAGCTGTACCCATTCCGCCACAGCAAATCGAAGCAATCAAAGCGTACCTGGGCGAAGGCGCCCCTGACTATGACGAATCAGGTTCCGATCTTGAATCAGGTGTAAATATTGAAATTACCCGGGGGCCAATGATGGGACTTACAGGTGTTCTCATCAATCTTCACGGTAAACACAGGGTAAAAGTTGAGATTGAATGTGTTGGGCAGAGTTTGTTAATTGATGTCCCCAGAACAAGCCTTCGCAGGATATAAAGAATTAAAAGACAAAAAGGTACGTCACCATTTCCCCGGCAAAGCCTGAGCCAAAAGAGCAGCCTCCTTTAACAAGTATTATTGAACAATTGTCACCTGATCCGGTGTAAGCAATGGCTCGTACCTGAAACGCCTGAACAATTGCGCTATAGTAAGCACGTCTTTTGAGCAGTATTCAACGATTCGCGGCAGGTTGTGTTCTTCCCAGTACACTCCGGCAACCTGACTGCCGTCAATATCATCCTTGGGCGTGGGAATATCGAAAATGGCGGCAAGCAATTCCAGGGAAGTATAATTCTTAAAATCACCAAATTTCCACAAGTCCATCGTATCAAGCAAGCCGATTTCCCAGGGTTTTTTACCCGAATTATCAAGAATTGACGGGATATGCACCCCGTTGATCACCATGCGGCGGGCAATATAAGGATAGTCGAATTCTCTGCCATTATGGGCGCACAAAAGATGTTCGGGTTTGCAGAAGTGCTGGTTCAGCAATGCGGCAAAACCGGCCAGCAACTGCTTTTCATCGTGCCCGGAAAATGATTTGATCCGAAACTGCCCCTGCCTGAACATTCCGGCAGAGATGCAGATAATTTTGCCGAACTCTGAATAAATTCCTGCCCTTGGATAGAGTGATTCCGGGGTGTCAGTTTCTGAGTTTCTGAGCCTTTCAGCTTTCTTTTCCCAAAGCTTTTGCATCCTCTCAGGAAGCATTTCGAAACGTGGTTGAATCGGAACTGTCTCGATATCAATAAATAATACATTCTCAGGATTAATAGATTCTAACATAGCGTACAAAATTTGTTTCGTTAAAATTATAAAAATATTATAACCGCAAGAAGCCTCAAATCAGGTAATTTTATCCGGCATAAAACAATAGCTTTTTCGTGAAACGGCCTGGAATCCTATATTTCTTTCTGTTCGCTGTAAATCTTACGGTAATATTTTCGTGTAACGAGCCAAAGGATGAGGTGTGGCCTGAAATCATTATAAATCAGCCTGATGCAAACCGTTTCTACTCTCCGGGTGATACAATTACCCTGGAAGCTGACTTCAGCGACGACGCCACTTTGAGTTTTGTAAAGGTAGCATTGGTTGATACATACAATCATCCGGTACTTGCGCCGGTCTCAATATCTCCAGCAGCAAGTCAATACCATCTCGGGGCTGAATTGGTTATAGATGATGCTTCGCTCAAAGGCGGAAGTTATAACCTGCAATTTCAGGCCAGCGATGGGGTTAATACAACAAGTAAGTATGTAAAGGTGAATATTGACGAAATCGACAGGGAATTGCTATACCCTGTTGTTGTGACTTCAGAAGGAACAAACCATGTCAGAATCCTGAGAACTGATTCCACAGGCGTTTTTCGTTCGATATACATGTACCAGGGTGATTATGCCGCCTCGGATGTAAGTAATGCTTTCGGACTTTTATTCTTTTCTGGTAAGACTATGGCTGATCTCCAGGCTTTTAGCCTTGCTGAAAACAAAAGTCTGTGGTCAGTACCATGCGAACAGTCATCCACCGGGCATTGGTTCGAGATGCTGGCATACTATTATCCGTGGCTACTGGTTTCACAATACGATGGTTATGTGAGGGGTTACGACCGTTACGGAGTTCAACAATTTAAGTCGCAGCCGGTTGCTAACAATTTTGCTGAACAGGTTTACATGATGCAGGATTATGTAATTGCCGGTATGAAAGAGTATTCAACGGATAACCGGCAACTTGCAGTGTTTCATGTTTCAGGCGGTAAACTACTTGACCTTCAGCCTCTTGATTTCTTGCCTGTGGGTTTTGGCAAGGCCGGTACCAACAAAGTAATTGTCTTTGGTAATGAAGGAAGCGATGGAGTTATTGCAATATATGACCTTAACGAGAGTACCCTCCCGGTAATTAACAGGCTGAAAGGGGAAAACATCAGCAGTGTGGATATGATGAGTGACAATGTATTTTACCTGTCGGCAGGAAACGAATTGTATCGATATACCTATTTGATTAACAGCGCTTTTCCGTTGGCTTCAGGGTATGAGAACGGAAAAATTGTTTGTGAAAACCTGAACGAACAACTTTACGTGGCATCGGGAAATACGTTGTTTCTCGTGAATGCGCAGGACGGCTCAGTGGATACTTCATGGCAGTTTAACGGCGAAATCCTGGATATTCATTTATTGTACAATAAGTGAGATGGTGAGGGGTAATTGAAAATTGAAAATTGAAAATTGATCCCGATAGCTATCGGAATGGGAAATTTGTCGATAGTTCTATTTGCAAAATGCTAATCGCCAAAAGCCAATAACTATGATGATGAAGAAAGAGTTAAAACAAACAGCGGATGGATCGCATACCATTTTTGTTCCGGAGTTGGATGAGCATTATCATTCGGTGAATGGCGCCATTGAGGAGTCGAAACATGTTTTTATACGGGCTGGTTTTGAATATTGCCTGAAACCCGGTGGGAAAATGAACCTTCTGGAAGTGGGCTTCGGCACAGGACTGAATGCCCTGCTTACCTGCCTGGCCGCACTAAAGGCGAATGTTCAGGTGAATTATGTTGGAATAGAAGCTTTTCCACTGCCAGCGGAGATAATAAGCAGCCTGAACTACCCGGAAGTGACAGGAGAGCCGCAGGCAGCTATATTATTCGGTAAGATTCATGAAGCCAACTGGATATATCCTTCCTATATCACAGAAAGATTTCTGCTCAATAAAATAGAAGCCCGGCTGGAAGATGTTTCACTGTCACCGAGTATGTTCAATCTTATTTA
>DAONEL010000099.1:0-10049 GCA_035403045.1 Bacteroidales bacterium | reverse complement strand
AAAAAGACCTGCCATCGCTGGCAGGCCTTTCAAAAATTAACCGGAAAAGATTAATTTTAATACATTCCACCCATGCCGCCCATTCCGGGATTAGGCATCGGGGCTTCTTTTTCATCTTTAATTTCGGCCAGCACACACTCGGTTGTGAGCAGCATTCCGGCAATTGAAGCGGCATTTTCGAGGGCGACTCGGGCAACCTTGGTCGGGTCGATAACACCTGCTTTATAAAGATTTTCATAAGTTTCGGTGCGGGCATTAAAACCGAAGTCATCTTTGCCTTCCTTAACCTTCTGAACGATGATTGAACCTTCGAGGCCGGCATTGGCAACAATCTGGCGCAGTGGTTCTTCCAGAGCGCGACGAACGATGTTTATGCCAATTTCTTCGTCTTCGTTGTCAGCTTTCAGGCTGTCGAGCGACTCGATAGCGCGCAGGTAAGCAACACCACCGCCGGGGATAATACCTTCTTCATTGGCAGCTCGGGTTGCATGAAGAGCATCGTCAAAACGGTCTTTCTTCTCTTTCATTTCAATCTCGCTGGCAGCGCCGACCTGGATAACGGCAACACCACCGGCCAGTTTGGCAAGACGTTCCTGCAGTTTTTCACGGTCGTAATCCGAGGTGGTGGTTTCGATCTGAGCTTTGATCTGGTTAATGCGTGCCTGAATGTCTTCGTGGCTTCCCTTACCGCTTACAATGGTGGTGTTGTCCTTGTCGATGCTCACTTTTTCAGCCTGTCCGAGATACGAAAGGTCAGCATCTTCGAGGCGGTAACCCTGTTCTTCGCTAATCACGGTACCACCGGTAAGAATGGCGATATCCTGAAGCATTTCCTTGCGGCGATCGCCAAAACCGGGAGCTTTAACGGCAACGATCTTGAGTGAGCCACGTATCTTGTTGACAACCAGTGTTGCGAGCGCTTCGCCGTCAACATCTTCAGCAATGATGAGCAGTGCTTTGCCGGTCTGAACTACCTTTTCAAGAATCGGCAGCAGGTCTTTCATACCGCTGATCTTCTTGTCATGGATAAGAATGAAGGGGCTTTCGTAAGCAGCTTCCATCTTTTCAGCATCGGTAACGAAGTAAGGTGAAATGTAACCACGGTCGAACTGCATACCTTCGACAACTTTAACGGTGGTTTCAATACCTTTTGCTTCTTCGATGGTGATAACACCTTCTTTCTTCACTTTACCCATTGCTTCGGCAATGAGTTTACCAATGGTTGAATCATTGTTGGCCGAAACGGTAGCTACCTGTTCGATTTTTTCGAGGCTGTCGCCAACTTCTTTTGAACTTTTTTTAAGGTTGGCAACAACAGCGGCAACGGCTTTGTCAATACCGCGTTTCAGGTCCATGGGGTTGGCGCCGGCGGTTACGTTTTTGAGGCCTGTGGTGATGATAGCCTGGGCAAGAACGGTAGCAGTAGTGGTACCATCGCCGGCAACATCTGAAGTTTTTGAAGCTACTTCCTTCACCATCTGGGCGCCCATGTTCTCGATTGAATCTTTCAATTCGATTTCTTTGGCCACGGTAACGCCGTCTTTGGTCACTGCGGGAGCGCCATAGGTTTTTTCGATGATCACATTGCGTCCTTTGGGGCCAAGGGTAACCTTCACGGCATTGGATAGAGCGTCAACTCCTTTTTTCAGCCTTTCACGGGCTTCGATATCAAATACTATTTCTTTTGCTGCTTTCATATGTCAGAGCTGTTTTTTTGTTGATTAAATAATTGCCAGAATGTCCGATTCGCGCATGATAAGATAATCCTTACCATCGACATTGATTTCGGTTCCTGAGTATTTTCCATAGAGTACAAGGTCGCCTTCCTTAACGGTTAAGGGCTCATCCTTTTTCCCGGTGCCAACAGCTACAACTGTTCCACGCTGGGGTTTTTCTTTTGCAGTATCGGGGATAATGATTCCGCCGGCAGTTTTTTGTTCGGCTGCAGCCGGTTCTACTAAAACGCGGTCTGCCAAAGGCTTAACTTTTAACTGTGCCATACGATTAATTGGTTTTTATGTTAATGATTAATGATAGATTAACGAATGTGGTCTTCCTTTGTCACAATTCGTGCCAAAAAGCAGAATTCAGGTGAAAAGGGACAATTTTGCATATTCTTGTTTACCGTTTCCAGTTCATTCATCATCCCTCTGAAATACTTATAGCTCATCACTTTGAATATCAATATTTTGAGTGAATTTCTGATAAGCCGGCTAATTATAGAAAAGGCAAAAAAAATGTCAGAATGATGTGACATTCTGACATTACAAGTATGTTAAAGATGAAGTCTGACTACTTATCCTTATCGGAAGGGCCTGGCTGGTAATCCTGCACCGGCTGGGCATTTTCATCAACCTTGCTCTGGATTTCACTTTGTTGAACATTCTGAGTATTCCTGTTGCGCGGGATTACAAAAATTGAGAGCAGGCTGAGTGCAAGCAGGATAATTGCAAGAGTCCAGGTTGTTTTTTCAAGGAAGTCGGCAGTTTTACGAACTCCCATAAACTGGTTGGAAGACGAAAAATTGCTGGCAAGCCCGCCACCTTTTGAATTCTGAACAAGCACAACAAGCGTCAGAAGAACACAAGCTATCAGAATCAGGACCGAAATAAGGATGTAAGCGGTCATAGGTAATATTGTTAAGTTATTGTAATTGTTTTACTTAGATTTATTTTTTAATTCTTCGATGCGGGCTGCAAAGTAACTACTTTTTTCGGGAATTAACAACATAAGTTTTTCATAAATCTTTATAGCCTTTGCATATAATGCCTGCTGTTCATATATCCGGGCCAACGTTTCACTCACAAGGTCTTCCGGTTCTGTCAGACTTTGCCGTGCTTTATCCTCCGGACTGAAAAACTCGCGTTTTGGAGCAGAGATGCGGGGTTCATCCGTAATAAACTTATCAATGAGTTCCTGTTTCGAAAGGGCATTCTCTTTTTGTTCCTCTTCTGCAGATTCATTTACTCCCTTCTTTTCGCTTCGCTGTGCTTCTATCTCCGAAAGGCTGCCTCGAATCAGCCCTATTAAAGGACTCACTGTGGTTTCTTCCTGATTATCATGAACAAGGGTTTGCTCTTCCTCTTCTGGCAAATCGTTTTTTGCTTCAACAATCATATCTTCAGCAAGACTGATATCCTGCATTGCCACTTGTGTTGATGATGCTTCTGCCAGGTTGCCTTCGATAAGTTCTTTAAGCCTGCTGCGATCGCCGGCATATGCGGCAGCCATTCGCAATGCGGGAGTGAACTTTTCTTCACCAGGCTGCTGCAAACTCCTGGCATACAGAAGGTAAGAGGTTGAAAAATAAGGGAACTCAAGCGTGAGTTGTTTCAGCAATTCAGAATCATCAGCCGAAATCAGCGAAACGTTTTCAAGTAGCCTTTCAAATTCCCTGCGCTGAATCATAGCGAAATATTACCAGTTTACAACTGCTTTGTTGAACACATCCTGGGCCAGGGCATCGGTAATGGTTCCGATAAGTCCTTCTTCCACTTCCGAGAGCCGTTTCGACGCATCAAAATCCTCATACCGGCTGAAAGAGGTTTCAAAATTCTGCTTTTCGTCTTTCTTATTGGTAAAACGGACGCTGATCGTAATTTTTAACCGTTGCAATGCGGCCTGCTGATCGCCCTGGATGGCGACCGGTTCAGAGCCATAACCGGTAATTTCGCCCTCGATATTCAGGTCGCCGCCACTGTTCACCAGTTTCAGATTGGTTTGATTGGTGAATTTATCACGCAAAGTTTCTGTGAAAGTATTGCTCAATGTCGGCTGAACCAGAAGGGCATTGTTCGGGAAATACTTTATTGAAATCGTTTTGACATCGGGTGAAATGGAGGCTCCGGTAAATGAGTATATGCCGCAACCTGACCATCCTAAAAAACCGGCGATCAGAATTGCTGGAATTAGAAAACGGAAACCTTTATTTTGGGAAGACCTCATTTGCGAAAACCGGATTTTATGCATTGATACCATATTCCTTAATCTTGCGGTATAAAGTTCTTTCTGAGATTCCCAATTCTTTGGCGGCATTGCGCCTGCGTCCTGAATGTTTATCCAAAGCACGGCGAATGAGATCTCTTTCCTTTTCCTCAATTGACAATGATTCGTCAACTACTTCGCTGTGTGAGAACAACTCGTCATCATCAACCGGGTGCTGAACAACATATGGCTGAGGATTGTGAACAGGCCTTTCGGATGCTTCAAAATCATGCTGCTCATTACCGGCAGCAGCCATTGAGTTGAGGTGAGCCGAAAAACTGTCGTGAACCACGGTTTCGCCGACTAGTTTTTTTAATTCATTGATATCGCGGCGCATATCAAACAGCACCTTATAAAGCAATTCTCTTTCCGAAAATTCTCCTCCCGGTTTTGCCCCGGTATAAAGAATCGGCAACTCACGGTTGGTTGTGTCAGGAAGGTACTTTTGAAGCACAGATGCCGAAATTGTCCTTACATGCTCAATAATGCTGATCTGCTCGGTAAGGTTGCGGAGCTGCCTGATATTTCCAGGCCACCTGAAATTGAGCATAAGGTGTTTGGCGTCATCTTCCAGCTCAAGGGGTGGCATGCGGTACTTCTCAGCAAAGTCAACAGCAAACTTCCTGAAAAGCAGCAGTATATCTTCTTTACGCTCGCGAAGCGGCGGAATCGAGACAGGAACAGTGTTAAGCCTGTAATAAAGATCCTGCCGAAATTTTCCTTCGTTGATGGCAGCCTGAATATCAACATTTGTGGCGGCTACTACACGGACATCCGTTTTCTGGACTTTGGAAGAACCCACGCGCATAAATTCTCCGGCTTCGAGCACTCTGAGCAGCCTTACCTGAGTTGAAAGAGGCAGTTCGGCAACTTCATCAAGGAATATTGTGCCGCCGTTCACTACCTCAAAATATCCTTTGCGGGCTTCGTGCGCGCCGGTAAAAGAACCTTTTTCGTGTCCGAAAAGCTCGGAATCGATGGTTCCTTCAGGAATTGCGCCGCAGTTAACCGCGATATAAGGGCCGTGTTTACGGGCGCTGAGCTGGTGGATAATTTGCGGAAAAGCCTCTTTACCAACCCCGCTTTCACCGGTGATTAAAACAGTAATATCAGTAGGTGCCACCTGACGTGCAATATCAATTGCCCTGTCGAGGCCGGCTGAATTGCCAATAATACCAAACCGCTGCTTGATTGAAATCAGATCTATCATTACTTATTCTCTCTTGATAATAATGCAAAATTAACGTTAATATTGTTAGCGATGTTTAGCATTTAACGATTTTTGGCAGACAAACTGACAAATTGGCAAAAAGAAACTTCCCGGAAACCACTTCAGAAAGACAGATCCCGGGAAGTAAATAAAATATCGCTTGTTAACTCTTATTGCTGAAAATGAGCAAATTAACAGGTCACCCTTTTCGTTTTTCTTTTTTCACCTCTTTTTTGATACGCTGAATGTGGCCTCTGCCCAGGGCTTTCACCTCGCAACCCAGCTCAAAGTAGCGTTTAATGTCTTCATCACTTAACATTCCGAAACAATCGATGACCGCAACCGGCTGTCCGGCCCATTTCACAACATCGTCGGGTTTAAGGCTCTTGTATTCCGAATGAGGAACTGCAAGTATCAGTGCCTCAGCACCTTTCAATGCTTCAGGCAGGTCTTTCACAACCCTGGATTCAGTAAGATGTTCCTGATTCCTGAAAAAGCGTTTCCATGAATGGCCGGGTGCCGGATAATCGTCCTGGCTTTCAAGCTCATACCAATGATCTACATAAGGATCATGAATACGCATTTCAGCGCCCATTTCGGTGAGTTTGCGAACGATCAGTTCACTTCCGCTGTAACGTGTATCGCCAACATCCTGGCGGTAACTGGCGCCGCAAAGCAGTACGTCGGCGCCGGCGATATAGCGTGCCATATTGCGAAGGGCATCGCGCGTGAGCGACGCCACATGCAAGGCCCTTGTATCGTTGATATCAATGGCCGTGGGAGTTATTTTAAATATATCGTCACCATCGTCGAAACCCAGGATATGTCTATAGGCCCAATAGCCAAGCCCTCCGTCTTTCGGCAGGCAGTAACCGCCAATACCGGGCCCGGGGAAAATGATGTTGCTATGCGTCGGGCGCATTTTGATGGCCTTTATCACCTTTACCAGGTCAACCCCGTTGCGCTCGGCAAATAGGCTCCATTCGTTGAGATAGGCGAGAATTGTTGCCCGGTATGAGTTTTCGACAATTTTAGTGGTTTCCGATTCAATCGGACGGTCCATCACGGTAAGCGGGAAAGCTTTGGTATTGAGCACTTCATGAAGGAACTTTTCGACCCTTTGACGTGCCCCGGCATCGCAACCGGCGCAAACACGCCAGAAATCACGGATACTGGAAACATATTCGCGACCCGGCATTACACGCTCGAAACTATGTGCTAACAGCGGGACGGAGTTTATTCCACGTTTGGCAAAAGCTTTTTTCAGAATAGGCCAGGCGACAAATTCAGTAGTGCCGGGAGCAACCGTAGTTTCGATGAGTGTGAGGCAATGCGGCTGTATTTTCTGCCCTATGGTTTTCAATGTGGCTTCGAGAGCGGCCATATCGGCTTCGCCTGTTTTCATGTTGCCGAGTTCACGCTTGCTGAAATCGCACTGAACATCAACCACCACAACATCAGCCAGTTCAAGGCAATCACTGTTGTATGTGGCAATGAGCGTCTTACGATCGTTTACACAACGGGAGATAATCTGGTCAACCTCAGGATCTTCAGCTTTTACCGGTGATTCACCACGGTTGAGCATAGGTATTTTCCAGTAACTGCGCGCGCTTGGCCTCTGGCAACCAATAACGAATTTTGTGGGATTACCCGCATCATCAACTGTATCGGCAATGATGGCTGCCATCACAGCACCCACAAAGCCAACACCCATCACAACAACAATTTCCTTTCCTTCAATCCGGGCAGATTGCGTCAGTTGTTTAAGTATTTCAAATTCAGCAGAATAATCTTCCCTGAGCGGAAGCGGGAATTTTTCACCCGACGGGCTTATTGAATAAGTAATTTGTGATTGCATAATATAATCTCTCTAAAGGGTTAATAATCTGGCTATTTCCTGATGATTGCACCGAGTTCCCTTGTAAATACACCGGCAAGCTTGTCCATCAGTCTTTCTATTTCATTGTCGGTTAAAGTCTTGGTTTCGTCGAGCAGCGTAAAACTAACCGCATACGATTTTTTGTCCGCACCAATCTTTTCCCCTTCAAATACATCAAACAGATTAACGCTTTTGAGTATAGAACCTGCTGATTTATAAGCCAATGCCTCAATATCGGCGAACTTTATTTTTTTATCAAGCAACAAGGCCAAATCGCGGCGGACTTCCGGAAAACGAGGGATATCCTGCTGCTGTTTCGTCCCGGGGCTAATCATTTTTAACAGCATTTGCCAGTTAATTTCGGCAAAATAGACATCCTGTTTAATATCAAATGACCTGGTAACCGAAGGTTGCAGCTTGCCCATTACCAGGACCTGCCGGTTATTTAACGAAAGTGATTCTCCTTCAACAAACAATCGGTTATCTGCGCTTTCGGTTTTCCATTGCCAGTAAGTTACTCCGGTTTTTCGCAGGAGCAGGAAAACAAAGGCTTTCAGCAGGTGATAATCGGCTTTCTGCGAAGTATTATACCAACTTTCAGTCAGACGCTTTCCGGTGATCAGGATTGACAAATGTTTGCTTTCTGGGAATCTCTTGGTTACTTCAGCATCTCCCGGCTCAGTACCATTGGAGTAATAAACATTACCAAATTCATAGAATTTAAGGTCAGTCTGTCGTCGGTTCAGATTGTATGCAACCGACTCCAGTCCGCCAAAGAGTAATGTTTGCCGCATCACTTCCAGCTCACGGCTCAGAGGGTTGAGGATTTTAACGCACCTGTCAGCCGTGAAAATTTCTGATTTTTCGTAATATGCACTGCTTGTGAGCGAATTGGTCATGATTTCACTGAAGCCATTGGCTGAAAGCAGCCCCGCTATATTATTCATGATCAGCTCAGGGTCAGGCTTTGGATTGTATGAGAGCGATGCATGGACCGATTCATTGTACTCAACATTATTATATCCATAGATGCGAAGGACTTCTTCCACGATATCCGCTTCGCGCTCAACGTCCACTTTAAAAGGCGGAACCGATAATGTTAACTGGTCATCTGATTCGTTGATCACCTCAATCTCCAGTGATTCAAGGATATTCCTGATCGTTTCCTTCCCGATGTTTTTTCCGATCAATCTTTCGATACCCGTCACCGAAACATCCAGCATCCTGTTTTTAACCGGATTTGGATAAACATCGACTACCTCCGATGAAATACTGCCGCCGGCAACTTCCCTGATGAGCATGGCAGCCCGTTTAAGAGCATAGATGGTCATGTTGGGATCGGCACCGCGCTCAAAGCGGAACGAAGCATCGGTTTTAAGACCGTGCAGGCTCGATGTTTTCCTGATATGGCCGGGGTCGAAATAAGCGCTCTCGAGGAAGATGGAAGTTGTTTCGTCAGTAACACCTGACTTTAGTCCGCCAAAAACGCCACCGATACACATGGCTTCAGCAGTATTACATATCATCAGGTCGTCTGCGCCTAATGCCCTTTCGGTTTCGTCGAGCGTAACGAATTTAGTACCTGCAGGCTGCTTTTTTACCACGATTTTATTGCCCGTAACCTTCTCAGCATCAAATGCATGAAGCGGTTGCCCGGTTTCCATCAATACATAGTTGGTAACATCCACAATGTTATTGATAGGACGAAGTCCGATGGCTTTGAGGCGATCCTTTAGCCATTGAGGTGACTCTTTTACAGTTAGCCCTTTGAGTGTCACTCCCGAATAGCGAAAACATGCTTCAGGATTTTCAATTACTACGCCAATTGGCAGGTCGTGATTATCGACTTTGAATTTTTCAACGGATGGTTTAACAAACGATGCAGCAGGATGGTTTTTCTCCCTGTTATTAATGGCTGCTGCAAGATCGCGGGCAACTCCAAAATGCGAAGCTGCATCACTTCTGTTCGGGGTAATGGCAACTTCAAGAACCGTATCATGATAAACCCCGAAATATTCAGCAGCTGGTGTTCCGGGTACAGCTGTTTGATCAAGCACCATGATGCCTGCATGCGAATCACCCAATCCAAGTTCGTCTTCGGCACATATCATTCCTTCACTTGGCTCTCCGCGAAGTTTGGCAGCCTTTATTACGAATGATTCTTCACCGCTGTAAATCACTGTTCCAACCGTTGCCACAGGTACTTTCTGGCCGGCAGCCACATTGGGTGCACCACATACTATATCAAGTATTTTATCGCCACCAACATCAACCTTGCAGCAGGTAAGTTTATCAGCATTCGGGTGTTTGCCCGTTTCGAGCACTTTACCGATTACTACACCTTTGAGGCTGCCTTTCACCGATTCATATTCCTCGATGGCTTCCACCTCGAGGCCGCAATCTGTGAGTATTCTGGCTATTTCTAAAGGCTCCAGATCAGTTTTTACGTATTCATTGAGCCATTTACACGATATTTTCATCTCCGCACTGTATTGTATTGACTTGCAAAAGTAGGTGAGTTTGAGGAGATATGGAAATTACAGCGCGGACAAAGGTTAACGGTTAATGGTTAATGGAAAATGGTTAATGGAAAATGGTTAATGGTTAATAGTAACATTAATAGCTAATAGCAAAATTTAAATGGTTAATGGTTGGATGCAAATGGTTAATGAAAAATGGTTAATGCCTGCCTGCCTGGCGCAAACCTGCAGGTGACAGGCAGGGGTAATGGTTAATGGAAAATGGCAAATAGTAAAAAGCAATAGCTAATAGCTAATAGCTAATAGCTAATGGCTAATGGCTAATGGCTAATAGCTAATGGCAATAAGCAAAAAGCTAATGGCTAATGGCAGAAAGAGGCCGATCAATCTATACCCAACTTCAG
Source organism: Bacteroidales bacterium (assembly GCA_035403045.1). Taxonomy (GTDB): domain Bacteria; phylum Bacteroidota; class Bacteroidia; order Bacteroidales; family UBA4417; genus UBA4417. The sequence goes on along the minus strand of DAONEL010000099.1, from coordinate 92 downwards.
GGTGAGGGCTTTAACAGGAAAGCGAATAATTTGCTGAAAAAATATTGTAGATTCCGAGCTAGCTGATCAGTGACCAGTCGGAGGTTTTTCTT
>DAONEL010000098.1:0-10367 GCA_035403045.1 Bacteroidales bacterium | reverse complement strand
TGAACTTACATCGGTCCCGCAATGGCTCACCGCTTTCACCTGTTCCACCTCAACGCCATTATTCATACCCATTTCAAGCAGCATGGCATAATCGCCTTCCCGGTTGCGGCCAAACATGTGGTCGTGGCCGGTAATTATTTTCCCGACTTTCAGCGTATCGAACAAAACGGATTGAATGAATTGCTTTGGGTCGGTTGCGGCAAAATGCTTGTCGAAAGATATCACCACCACATCGTCAACGCCTGCCATTTCAAACCGCCGAAGCTTTTCGTCAAGCGTCTGAAGCAGCTTTACTGACTGGCTCAAATCAAGTACCAGCCGGGGATGCGGCTCAAAAGTAATGACGACAGAAGTAGTATTTAGCTCCCTGGCTGATGAAACAAGGTGCCGGATGATCTCCATATGTCCGCGGTGAACACCGTCGAAAACACCCATCGTTGCCACCGGCCTGCTGTCTGACTGATATCCCTGTATAGAATTGAAGATTCGCACGAGAGTGTATTAACGATATATGCCAGGGCTACCGAAAACCTGAAACAGAAACTATTTGAGTATTAAACAAGTTCGTTTTCAGCCAGGTAGGCTGCAATCTGAACCGCGTTGGTAGCAGCACCTTTGCGCAGGTTATCCGATACTATCCAAAGATTCAGTGAATTAGGCTGCGATTCGTCGCGGCGTATGCGCCCTACAAACACTTCATCACGCCCTTCGGCATACTTTGGCATCGGGTAAATCGACTTTTCAGGATCATCCTGAACTACCACACCTTTGGTTCTTGATAAAATCTTGAGAACTTCCTGCAGATCGTATTCATTGTCAAATTCAACATTCACTGACTCTGAATGTCCGCCGGTCACCGGCACACGAACGACAGTGGCCGTCACATTGATGGAATTGTCGCCGATGATTTTACGCGTTTCATGCAGCAGTTTCATCTCTTCGGAAGTGTAACCATTGCTTTCGAAAACGCCTCCATGCGGGAACAGGTTGAGGTCGATGGGATGCGGGTAAACACGCTCGCCATTGATGCCAGCCCGTTCGTTGTTCAGTTGCATCACGGCTTTTTGGCCTGTTCCGGTAACCGACTGGTAGGTTGATACCACCACCCGCTTTATTTTAAACGCTTTGTGAAGTGGTGCCAGCACCATAACCATTTGGATGGTTGAGCAGTTGGGGTTAGCAATTATTTTATGCGAACTGGTAAGAAGCCCTGCATTTATTTCGGGAACAACCAGCGGCACATTATCATGCATACGCCATGCCGAACTATTATCGATCACTGTGGTTCCGGCTGCGGCAAACAGAGGTGCAAACTCGCGGGAAACAGAGGCTCCGGCTGAAAAAATTGCAATTTCAGGCTTGCGCTCTATGGCTTCGGCGATGCTGATAACCGGATACGGCATGTTGTTGAAATGAAGTTCCCGCCCAAGCGAACGTTCGGATGCAACAGGGATAAACTCAGAAATTTTATCAAAGCGTAAGTATCGCGCCTCTTCCAGCACTTTCATCATTACACTTCCAACCAGGCCTGTGGCTCCAACAACAGCAATATTCATTTTTTTGAAAATTTTTAAATCGGAGTGCAAAAATACTATATTTACCCTCGGGCACGTAACACAGATCATTCTATATGAAAAAACTCTTTTTAGTATTCCTGTTAATATTAAGCATCAGTATGAATGCACAGGTCACTGACGATTTTTCGGATGGCGATTTTACTTCAAACCCTGCGTGGACAGGCGATGTTACTTACTTCAAGGTGAACACATCCTATGAACTGCAACTGAACTCAAGCGGCGACAATACTTCAGCCCTTGCAACAGCCTGCACTATGGCCGATTCAATGGAGTGGAACATCAAAGTGAAGCTTTCGTTCAGTCCTTCCGACAACAACAATGCCCGTATCTACCTGATTTCGAACCAACCGGACCTCAAATCGAACCTGAACGGTTACTATCTGAAACTTGGGGAAACAGGTTCAAACGATGCCATCGAACTCATCAAGCAGGCAGGGAATGTGCACACCTCATTGTGCCGCGGAACTTCGGGCTTGCTGGCCAATGCTTTTACTGTAAGGATCAGGGTGATACGCGATCATTCAGGCAACTGGAGCATTTATGCCGACCCGGCCGGCGGAACCGCCTACCAGCCGGAAGCTACCGCTACTGACAATACGTTTGCTACATCATCCTGGTTTGGAGTCTATTGCAAATACACCAGCAGCAACAGCACAAAGTTTTATTTCGATGATGTGTATGCTGGTGACGTGATCGTCGATAAAACTCCGCCATCGCTGCTCACAGTCAAAGTATTGTCGTCAAATACAATTGACCTTAAGTTTTCCGAAAGCCTCAACCAGGCCAGCGCTGAGAATCTTGCTAATTATAACATCGACCAGGGGATGGGCAATCCTTCGGTGGCAGTGCGCGATGCACAGGACTTTTCACTTGTTCATCTGCTCCTGGCCTCTGATCTTAACTCAGATGTCGTTTACAACTTATCTGTAACGGGGATCAAAGACCTGGCCGGTAATGTAATGCCGGAAACACAATTGCAAGTTGGCTGGCACCGGGTCAAACAATTTGATGTGCTTATCAACGAAATAATGGCCGATCCAAACCCGATGGTGGGACTTCCCGACGAAGAATATATTGAGCTCTATAACCGCAGCGCTTTTCCGGTTGATCTTGAAAACTGGACACTGAAAGCCGGCAGCAGCCTGAAGACCTTTCCTGCATTCAATCTTCCTGCCGGTGGTTACCTCATCTTAGGTTCAGAAGATGCACAGAGTGCATTGTCAGTATATGGGCTGTTTTTCGGGTTTTCAAGTTTTTCACTCGTTAACACAGGGACAACCCTCACCCTTTCAGACCCTGAAGGATATGTCATTCACTCAGTTTCTTATACTGAAGACTGGTACAGCAGCGATTACAAAATGGAAGGAGGCTGGTCGCTTGAGCAGATTGATCCGATGAATCCGTGCGGTGACAGATTGAACTGGACAGCTTCGAATGATGCATCGGGTGGAACACCGGGCAGAATCAACAATGCCAATGCACCGAATCCCGATCATATATTGCCGGCAATCCAAAGGGTTGGTGTTGACAGCCCCACGCTGATCCCTGTCTGGTTCACCGAATCCATGGACAGCACAACCATTTCCGACCCGGCTAATTACAGTATTGACAACGGCATCGGCAGCCCATCAGCATTGCTGCTTTCGGGCCCAGGTTACAGGAAAGTCACTATGATCCTGGCAAATCCGATTGTGCAGGGAACCGTTTATACCCTCGCCATCACCGGATCATTTGCTGATTGCGCAGGTAATATTATCTCTTCCTCCACCTCAGCACGGTTTGCAATTCCATCAGTTCCCCGCTCAAATGACCTGGTTATCAACGAAGTATTATTCAACCCTGCACCGGGATGTGCTGATTTTGTGGAGATTTTCAACCGGACGGGTGATGTATTTGACATGCAGCAACTTATACTTGCCCAAAACGATACCGCGACGCTGCAATTGACCGATGAATCTAGTCTGAGCAGTGAGTCAAGGCTTATCCTGCCTGGCGATTACCTTGTAATAACAACCGACACAGCGGCTGTAAAAGCGTTTTATAGCACTACCAATCCGGCAGGTTTTGTCCAGGTGAGTGATATGCCTTCCATGAGCGATACCGAAGGTTCAATAGCACTGGCACTTAAGACCGGCGAAATTATAGACAATTTTGCCTATAACGCTGCTATGCATTATCCCTTGCTTACGAATACCGAAGGCGTTTCGCTTGAACGCATTAATCCCAACCTCCCTACTAACCAGGTTTCAAACTGGCATTCAGCTTCGCAAACAGCAGGTTTTGCAACACCAGCTTATCAAAATTCGCAGTTTGGTGTCGTTGAAAACCCTGACAATGAAATATTGCTTTCACCGGATGTATTCTCACCTGACAGCGACGGAAAGGATGATTACCTGACGATTGCCTATTCATTTGACGAGCCGGGATATAACGCCCGTGTGACTATTTTTGATGCCACCGGGAGACAGGTGCGTAAACTTGTCAACAACGAATTATGCGGAATATCGGGAGCTTTTACCTGGGATGGCATCACTGATGACAATATCAAAGCCGGGGTCGGCAGGTACATTGTTTACATCGAAATTTTCGATCTGAAAGGCAATGTGAAGCATTTTAAAAAGACGACCGTGCTGGCCGGGAAACTCTGATTTTGATTATTTATGGGCGCAGGCAATTGATGCTATGCTCACCCGCACACCCGGCAGGGCAAGCAAAGTATTGGCGCAAGACTCTATTGTGGCGCCTGTGGTAACTACATCGTCAACCAGTAAGATGTGACGTCCTTCGAGGTTCGCTGGGTCAGACACTGCAAATATCTCTTTCACATTTTCCCATCGTGCGAACCGCGACTTCTTCGTCTGCGTTTCGGTGGCAACCGTACGGACAAACGACTTCGCATCCATCCTTATTCCCATTGCTTCAGCCAGGCCGATAGCAAACTGTTCACTTTGATTATAGCCGCGTTTCCGCTGCTTTCGCGGATGCAGCGGCACCGGGACTACAGCGCTGATTTCGTGAAACGAGGGCTGATCCTTTAACTCGTTCCCCAGCAATTTCCCCAGATAAATGCCAATTTCTTTCTTACCCCTATACTTGAGCTGATGAATAAGGTGCTGTACTTTGCCGCCCTTGCTGAAATAATAAAGCGCTGTGGCTTGCTCAATCTTTACTCTTCCCCAGAATACCTGATCAAGCGGATTGCCCGGATGCAGGTGGTAATTTGTTTTAGGAAGATCATGAAGGCAATGGGTACACAAAATCCTTTCGTGCTTAAACAGCGAATTGCCGCAGGCATAGCAAGTGTTTGGATAGAAGAAAGAGATGAAATCTTCGAGAAGAGATAATATTTTCATAATGCGCAATAACTGAAGAAACGATCAACTCCAGACTCCGGCAATTTTTGTCATGCAAAACTTACAGGCTCCGTTCACTAAATTATTGGCCAAAACTACAAATCCTTTCCGTTGGATCACTGTTTTTTTGCACTTCGGGCAAATGGTATTCTCCAGATCTGTTCCAGGAACATTCCCTACGTAAACATATTTCATCCCTTCCGAAAGGGCAATATTGCGCGCTTTTTGCAAAACCGACACCGGCGTGGAAGGCAGCTGGGTGAGTTTATACATGGGTGTGAAACGGCTGAAGTGTAGCGGACAGTCATCCAGGTTGTTCTTCACCATCCAGTTGCACATGTTCTTAATCATAGTCAGGTCATCGGTCCATGCAGGGATAACGAGGTTCGTGATCTCGAGCCAAACGCCTTCATCTTTGAGCACCTGCAAGGTTCTGAGCACTGGGGCAAGTTTCCCCGAATTCAGTTTTAGGTACGAAGCTTCGGTAAATCCTTTAAGGTCGATGTTGGCAGCATCAAGGTATTTGCTCAGCATCCTGATCGGTTTCTCATTTATGTAACCGTTTGATTTATAAATGTTCCTGATCCCTTTGCTGCGGGCAATCACGGCTGTATCATACACATATTCATAAAATGTCGTAGGCTCCGAATAGGTATAGGCTATGCTTTCGCAGTTGTTTTTAATGCACTCATCCACCACCCTGGCGGGCATCAGGTCATAATTGGTTGTCTCTTTGGGACTTTTCTGAGAAATTTCCCAGTTCTGGCAGTTGAGGCAAGCCAGGTTACAACCAGCCGTTGCAATTGAAAACGCGCGGGTTGATGGAAGGAAATGAAAAAAAGGTTTTTTCTCGATAGGATCGATATGAACGGCGCAAGGGTTGCCATAGGCAATGCTGTAAAGTTTGTCGCCAATATTGATGCGGTTATGGCATTTGCTGGTTTCCTTGCGTTTGAGGGTGCATGCGTTTGGACAATTGGTGCATTCCACGCCTCTTTCTGTAACCTTGTAATGATACGCTTCACGGCTCCACTTCCAGAGGGCTCCAGCTGGAGTTGTTGCTTCAAAAATACTATTCGCTGAGAGAAAAGAGCGGTTCATGCCACAGGCAATACAGCCTGCAGTTGCCAGTCCCGATCTTATGAATGCTCTTTTGTCCATGTGAAGCTTGTATTAATTACAAAGTTAAAATTATGAACAGGTCAGCAAGTGACTATTTATGCAAATGACCTTCTCTTTATAATCATAACAGATGCTGAAAGCAGGCAAAGGAATACTGTTGCTGCCAAAGTTCTGAACAAGCCAAGTTCAGGGATCAGGAAGATGCTTACCATAAGCGCTCCCAGGGCTGAACCCAGCAAATCGAAACCGTAGAGAGAACCTGCAACTGACCGGACATTACCCCGTTTAACCGCCGATGAAACCTGGAAAATGAGCCCTGTAAGTATGGCTATTACCAGTAATATAAGCCCGAAACCAAAGTGAATGATCACGACTGCCCCCTGGACTTTATGAAAGCCAAAGATTACCCCCAGAACTGCCAGTGCGCCTATTGCCATGAGTGCCTGCAACCTTACAAGCATCATGTACGAAGGATTTAAGAAATAGTGGCGGCCCAACACCGCACCAATTGCCAGCCCCAGCATAAACAACGTAATATACATACCCGCAGCAATAAAAATGTAGCCATAGAGTACCTGGAAGGCCAGCAGAACGGCTATTTCAGAGGCAGATGCCGCAAAACCTGCCGAAAACATTCCAATACTGATGCCATCGCTCCTGAAAAGCACAACCAATAATAGTATCAACAGCATTGCTGGTATTAAACGCAGGCTGACACCGAAATAGTCAAGCCAGTAATCCAGTTGACCTTTAAATGCAACTGGTTCAAAGTCATGATTGACGGGAGCGCCTGCATCCAGGGCTTTCATCACCAACCGGCTACGCTCACTCACCGAGTGGTCGTCAAGGTAATAACTGTTGACATATTCCGTCTCTATTCCCCTCACTTCCTGCAGCGCAGCAACATTAAGCCTGATTGGGCTGTCAGACGCGAGGAAATAATTCCTGTCACCGGGAATGACCGTCACATTTTTGAAAGCCTGCTTCAGTGTCGCATACATCACCGACTGAACATTGCCGGAGCTGAAGCCCATGTAATCGGCTGTGGCCATGAGGCTGAGTGAAACCACTCCATCACCTGCCAATATTGGTTTCAACAATTCCAGGAACTCCAGCGAATAAAAACGGTTGATCTGCAGTGTGTATGGATCAGGCATATCAAGCAGGATGACATCGTACTTAACAATTTTACATGCACTATGCTGGCAGTATTTAGCTTTATCACTGATTTCCCGCAGGTGAATAACCGGATCACCGGCATAGGTGGTCAGCCGTTTGTCATTAGGCAGTCCCAGTGTGTTTTTGGTCTCGCGCAGCAACCAGGGATTCATTTCAAGGCATTCAAGCCTTTTGACCCGGTATTTCAATATCTCGCTGATAACACCCGGGAAACAGCCGCCGATGAGCAGGACATTTTCAGGATTCTCATGCTGAAGCATGGCATAATGGACTGTTTCCTCATTCGAAATGATGTTGTTACTAGTGTAAATGAGCGTGTTGTTCTCGTAAAGATCCTTTTGCCCTTCACTTTCAGTAAAGACGATGTCGCCGAAAGGTGTGTTTGTGTATTTCAGGATTTCCTGTCCCGGTAACAGCAGTCTCCTGGTGATGATGTCAGGGTTCAGAAACAAAATAAGGCCGGCAAAAGCGAGTCCGGTCACCAGAATCCTCATCCACAGACTTTTTCTCCTTATCCTGTTAGCCAATAGCGCTAACAGGATGGCATTCAGGGCAATAATGACTGTGAAAGCAGCGAAAGGCCTGAGAAAAAACACAAGTACAAAGTTGAACAAAGCGCCTCCCGCCACGCTCCCGATGCTCTCCCATACATATACCTTACCGATGGAGTTTTCGGATGATCGTGATGATAAAATAGCCGTCAGTTTTGTGAAAAGCAGGCCGGAGGCCATGCAAAACGGCGCCAGGAGAAGCAATGACGTAAAATACACTCTGAACACCCCTGCCATGCTGCCCATTGTGAACATAATGTTATGCAAGACATCCATGGCGAACAGTGTAACAGGTGCAGCCACTGCAAGTGCCATGATTGCTGCTATGGAGCCTGCCTCCCGCATCTTCAGCCTTCCGGTGAACCGCCCGAGCCAGGCACCGGCACCAGTCAGCAGCATCCAGTTGGCCAGCACAATGCCAATAACCAGCTCGTTGCCATTGAAAACAGAAAGGAATTCTCGCAGCAAAATTATTTGTGACGACATGGACGTCAGTCCCAGACAGAATGGCAACAGCAAAATCAGTCGCCCTGAACCTGAAACATCACGGTGATCATCACTGGTGCTGATCTCTATCTTCTGTACCTCATCAACTGACTTTATTGGTCGGTTTGGTTTGAGAATGTTCAGGTAATAAGTCAGGTGCCATGAAAGGTGAAGTATGGCGATTATAAGCAATGCGATGCCAAAGTCAACATGTAATTTCAGGTAAGATGCGGCTACGGGTAGGTCGAATTTGTAGTTGACCTGGAGAGCAAGCAGAAAACCCAGGCCGGCTGCACCCAGGAATGCGGCAAGTAAAAGTAGATTCCAAAATTTCCGGTGAGCATCCTTTGTGATCACGCCTGACCTCATGGCCAGCCATGTTGCAAAATATACAACAAGGCTGAGAACGGGTATGGTGAGAACGGCGTAGGGGTGGTCCATCAGAGATGCGAAAACAGAATTCTTAAATCAATGAATAATAGGTCGACTCTATTCCGAAAAAACGTAAGCCTGGTAAGTATATATCTCCGTATCCTTGTCTTTCCAGCCATCCCATCCGATACCGGCCTTATCACGTGCACAATGTCCCAGAAAATCCTCCAGTCCCCAGCCTGTTTCGGTTGCTACCTGCGGCAGAAATGTGCCCCCACGGCTCCCTTTCCGGATATAAATCCCATCGCGGCCAAGTTTTATCTGATTCACTGACGAAACTTTCTTCATCGGGGTGAGTACCGATATTTCGATCTCTATATCCTTCATTTCTTCTGGCTGCACCTGCGAAAACCGGTAATCCTGTGTCGACGATGCCACAGCCATCTGCTGGACAATGCTGTATAACGGTTGGTCAGCATCGAAATGTCCGATACAGCCTCTCAGATCACCATGTTTTCTAAGAGTCACAAATGCCCCGGCTTTCTGCAACAGAGCATCAGGCAGTTTTACTGATGACACATCCGGGATCTTGCTGTTTTTAAGGTACTCATTGATGGTGGCCCTTGCAATGCCCAACAGTTGTCGCTTTTCCGTATCCGTCAGGCTGAAGCCTTCTTCCTGCAAAGGACGGTTTACAGTGATACCCCAGTATCCCACAACACGGTCTTTTTCGCCATAAGGCGAATCACCAGAGTTGCGGTAAACAACCCTTTTGAAAGTAACATCATCTTCATCCTCTGTCATATAAATCAGTGTGAGCACCGACGGCCACGAACAGCAGCCGGTGGCAAGGTTTTCAACCCCTGACTTCAGGCAACTACTTACAGCATCAATCAGTTTACCGGGCTTATTCGTACAGATAGCATCTGCAATGTTCTTATCAATCTTCACGGCATCATCATAAGCCGGGTAATGCGAGAAATCAGTGCTTATCACAAAGAGATTTTCGTCAGTAAAATATGGCTTCAGGGCTTCAGAAATCTTCCTGCACACTGACGGGTCCTGGGTTCCCAGGAGTATGGGGACTATTTTCACACCTTTTTTCAGAAAATACTGAACAAACGGCACCTGCACCTCCACACTGTGTTCGTATTGCTGGTATGAGGGATCGAACGACATAACCTTGTTTTCCTGGCTGAGTTTGCGGGCTGTTTCAAGATCAACAGGCGCTTCACCGAAAGGTGTGATATAATTGCCGATGCTGTAAACCGCAGCACCGGCATAGGAATTACGGTGGCTGCAACCGATGATAAACACGGTTTTGTAGTCCTTTGAAGGATCGGCCTGGTTAAAAGCGGCTGCCGCCACTTCACCTGAAAAGACATAGCCCGCATGCGGAACTATAATGGCTTTTACCTCAGCACGATTTGCTGCTTCAGGTGCTTTGGCAAACATCTTTTTCATGGTTTGCTGCAACTCGGCTGAGGTACCGGGATAAAATTGCCCGGCAACAGCCGGCTGGCGGTTAATTAAAGTATCGGGTGTACTCATGATGACGGTGGGATTTGTGCCTGGATGGCAGGCTGAACTCACACAGAGCATCAGCGCTGCCGCTAAAAATCGTACTTTTGCCGCAGTGGTTTTCATACGATAAAGTTACTTCAATTTCAGAAAGGTATCAATAGCAAAATGGCATTTCACGATCTCATCAATACACGTCAGAGTGT
>DAONEL010000097.1:3997-10405 GCA_035403045.1 Bacteroidales bacterium | reverse complement strand
ACCGCGGCTCTCTTTGCGTTCCTGGGCCATCCGTATGATTTGCCCTGCAACAGTGATCAGGTTGCGAACCTCACACAGCTTTTCGATGACGACCGAACGTTTGTAAAGATCCTCGGTTTCGCGCCTTAGTATTGCCAGCCTGTCGGCAGCACGCTGAAGGCGCAGGTTCGACCTCACAATGCCGACATAGCTATCCATGATGGCCTGTAATTCCTTGATGGTCTGAGTGATAAGAACCATTTCTTCGTTGATAACGGTTCCTTCAGCGTCCCAGTCGGGAATGTCATCGTTAAACGCAATCGATTTGATTTTGTTCGAAGCATGAATGAATGCTCTGTGTGAAAACACCAGCGATTCAAGTAAAGAGTTGGATGCCAGTCGGTTGGCGCCATGAAGGCCGGTTGATGAGCATTCACCCGAGGCATACAGGTTGCGTATGGTGCTGAGCCCGTTTTCATCAACTTTTATCCCTCCGCAAAGGTAATGGGCAGAAGGTACGACAGGGATCATGTCCTTTGAGATATCAATTCCCACACTAAGGCATTTGGCAAATACTCCGGGGAAATGCGAAAGCAGTTCTTCCTTATTGAGGTGACGGCAGTCAAGATAGACGTGATCATCGCCGCTGATTTTCAGTTCGTTATCAATAGCTCTTGCCACAATATCGCGTGGTGCCAGCGATAAGCGGCTATCGTATTTGTGCATGAATTCAGTGCCTTTCCGGTCTTTAAGAATGGCGCCGAAACCGCGGAGCGCTTCGGTGATAAGGAAAGCCGGCTTTTCAGAAGGATTGTAAAGAGCTGTGGGGTGGAACTGGATAAACTCCATTTTTTCGACTATGCCTTTTGCCCTGTGAACCATTGCAATTCCGTCGCCGGTGGCAATGGGAGGATTTGTAGTGGTGGCGTAAACATTGCCTGCACCTCCGGTAGCCATGAGGGTGACTTTGGCCAGAATGGTATCAATGCGGTTGTTGACTTTATCAAGCACATAAGCACCAAAACAATTAAGATCGGGAGTGCTTCGGTTCACCTCCATTCCCAGGTGATGCTGGGTAATAATATCGACAGTAAAATGGTTTTCAAGGATTTCGATATTGGAGTTTTCGCGTGCCTGTCGGAGCAGTGTTCTTTCAATTTCCAGTCCCGACTGATCCTTGTAATGCAACACCCTGAATTCAGAATGTCCGCCTTCCCTGGCCAGGTCATAACGGCCGCTTTCGGTCTTATCAAATTCAACTCCCCAGTCAACCAGTTCTTTAACCCTTTCAGGAGCTTCGGTAATGGTTAACCTGACTATCTTTTCATCATTCAGTTCATCGCCTGCTACCAGAGTATCCTTAATATGTTTTTCATAGGTATCGGGATTGTAAGTAACAGCAGCTATTCCTCCCTGGGCATATTTTGTGGCTGTCTCTTCAGCAGAACCTTTGGTAATAATACATACCCTGCCTTTGGATGCGGCTTTCAAAGCAAAGCTGAGCCCGGCAATTCCGGATCCAATCACAAGGAAATCAACATGTTTTCTCATAATAAAGATTAATAAATTTCAGCAAAATTACTACAAATTCATACATGAAAATTTCAGCATTCTGATGATATTTCCGGGTAGGAAGGCATTGATGTATGAATTCGATGGGAAAGATGATATTTTGATTTTGTACTTTTGACACCCTATGGATACCACTAAAATTAAACCTTCCTGGTCCGACCACTACACCGTAGAATGGAACGATTGCCTCGCTACCGGCCTGGCCAGTCTCGAAGCCATGTGCGGGTTTTTCCAGGAATCGGCCTGGCATCATGCCGATCATCTGGGTGTTGGATTTCAGAAACTGAAAAACAGCGACCAGGCATGGGTGCTGGCCCGAATAACTATGCATATTGACCGTTACCCGGAATGGCGGGAGACAATTACAGTGAAAACCTGGCCAACCGGAATTGAGAAAATATTTGCCCGTCGCGATTTCCTGTTTTTGGATTCTGAAGGCAGAACCATTGGAAGCGGTTCTTCATGGTGGATTATTATCAACCCGAAAACCCGTCAGCCGCAAACTCCGGAATCTGTCCGTGACCTGAACTTTGAACCCCGGTTGGAACAATACGGCCTTGACAGGCTCCGGCTGCCGAAAGAAATGAAACCTGCTGGTTTCCATCTCGTTGACTACCTCGAAACTGACCAGTTGAAGCATGTGAATAATACTCGCTATGCAGCCTGGATACAAAACATGCTGGGGCAGGAATGGAACAGCCGGCATGTTATCACCAATTACCAGGTGGAGTTTATGGCCGAAGCGTTTTCTGATGATACTATTACATTATCCATGGAACAATCTGATGGCGCTTTTTCAGCAATAATTAACGGAATCAGAGAAAGTGACGGAAAAGAAATTTTCAGAGCCAGGGTGGGATGGCAGGAGTAAAACAGGCTATTGCTCAGTTGATTGACTCAATAAAGTTGCATTCCCAGGCTGGAAGCCATTCTTATAAAGTCTTGCGATAATTGAATGCAACAGGTGGACATCGGTTTCACCCAGCAGGGCAAACCTTTCCATAATACGTGTCCTGAGCAGGTCGCTTTCAGCGATCCCTATCCCATCCAGTAATGCTTCGGACTTGTTTTTGAGCGCTTTCCAGCTTTCCCGGTCATCTTTCGCAGCATGTGCACGAAGCTTTCTTCCGGCAAGGGGTGACAACTCGTAGGCAAAAACCATCACAGCCTGAGCCAGGTTCAGCGAAGGATACTTTACTGCCATCGAGATGCTGGTGAGTATATCACAGAGACCCGCATCTTCGTTGCTGAGCCCGCTTTCCTCGCTTCCGAAAACCATAGCCACTGTCCTGATTGATTTTCCTTTTTCAAGAATCAGTTGCGTAAGCAGGTTGGACCGGACATATTCCACCCTTTTTGTCCGCCGCCTGGCTGTGGCGCCAATCACAAGGTCAACATCTTTAACCGCCTCACCCAGCGAAGCGAACACGCGGGCGGATTCAAGAATCTCATTTGAGGCATGGGCCAGCATTCGCGCTTCCATACTCAGGTGATCGCATGGATTTACAAGCCGCAACTCGCTGAACCCCATCGTTTTGATAGCACGGGCTGCCGCACCAACATTGGCCGGAACTGCAGGATTGACGAGAATAAAGATGATTTTCAAAGCCTGATCAGCAAGTAATGAATCATACTAAATCCCCAGTAAGGCTTTTACAGGTTCATCACCATTGAAAAGCATCTTTACGGGGTTTTCAAGCAACTCCTTCACTTTAACAAGGAAACTCACCGACTCGCGGCCGTCGATCACCCGGTGATCGTAGCTCAGGGCCACATACATCATTGGGGCGATAACCACCTGCCCGTTCAGGGCAATCGGGCGTTCAACGATGTTGTGCATCCCCAGGATGGCGCTCTGCGGCGGATTAAGAATAGGAGTGGAGAGCAACGAACCGAAAACACCACCATTGGTGATGGTGAATGTTCCGCCAGTCATTTCTTCAATCGTTATTTTGTTATCGCGGGCTTTCACTGCCAGCTCTTTTATTTTTAGTTCAAGCTCGGCCAGCGTAAGGTTTTCCGCATTCCTGATGACCGGTACAACGAGCCCTTTCGGAGCGCTCACGGCAATTCCAATGTCGGCGTATTGGCTCATGATCAGTTCATCACCGTCAATCATGGCGTTTACCTGCGGAAAATGGCCAAGGGCAATGGTCACCGCCTTGGTAAACAGCGACATGAAACCGATTCCGACGCCATAATTCTGTTTGAAAGCGTCGTTGTATTGCTTTTTCATTGCCATAATTGCACTCATATTCACTTCGTTGAAAGTGGTGAGCATGGCCGTTTGATTTTTTACGGAAACCAGCCTGTCGGCAAGTTTAAGCCGCAGTGTACTCAGCTTTTTGCGCTCCTGTTCCCTTGTGCCGCCCCAGCTTGATGATACTGGTTGCGATAGTTTTTCGGTAAAAGGCTTTACCTCGTCAATATCCTTGCGTGTTATGCGGATATGATTCAGTACATCGGCATCGCTCAGGTTCTTTTCTTCCATGAGTTTGCGTGCCAGTGGTGTAATATGCAGCGATTTATCAGTCTGACGGTCAACAGGCTTTACCTCTTCAGCAGGTTCAGGCTTTACCGGCTCCGGTACTGCGACAGGTTCAGGTTTGGCATCGGGTTTGGCCGCTGCAGGTTTTTCGGCAGGAACTGCAGAAGTATCAATAGTTCCGATAACGGAGGCGACTTTTACTGTTTCTCCTGCCTGAACCATTATTTTCAGCACGCCGGAAGCTTCAGCACTCACGGTGAGCGTAGCCTTATCGGAGTCCACTTCGGCTATTTCCTTATCTTTTTCTACAAAGTCACCGTCGTTTACTAGCCACGATGCGATCTGTACTTCGGTAATACTTTCCCCGGGTGTTGGTGCTTTAATTTCAAGGATCATTTCTGTCGTTATTTTTTTCAGGATCGTTAATCACAAGGGTAATCTGAATTTTTCTGACGGTGAATTTAAGGTTTTTCGCCCACAAACTGCCATTCGCGGGGAGCACAAAGCATCTTACAGGTAATATTACGGTTTTCGCAGGTACAATCGCCAAAAGCTTTATCGATTACTTTAGCCTGCCGAAGGGCGTGCAGCTTTGAAGATCCGGTCGCCGGGCTTCCGCTTTCGGGGCGTGCCACCAGCAACAATTCCACCTCCTTAAAATTCCTGAGGATAAACGACCAGGCACCCATGTTGGCAGGCTCTTCCTGGACCCAGGCATATGTCTTCACATTGGGATATTTTGCGATCACCCTGCGAATTTGTTCAATCGGAAAAGGAAATAGCTGCTCAATCCTTACAAAGGCAACGTCGTTATGTCCGCGTTTTGTTCTTTCGGCCAGCAGGTCATAGTAAATTTTACCCGAGCAGAAGTTGAGCCGTGTCACCATCTTGACATCAATGTTATCGTCGATCACTTCCCTGAAATGACCTTGCGAAAGCTCGCTTACCGGTGAAATACATTGCGGATGCCGCAGAAGGCTTTTGGGTGTAAAAACAACCAGTGGCTTCCTGAAATCGCGGTGAACCTGCCTGCGAAGCAGGTGGAAAAAGTTGGCGGGGGTAGTACAATTGGCCACCTGCATGTTGTTATCGGCACAAAGCTGCAGGAACCTTTCAATACGGGCGCTTGAATGCTCCGGTCCCTGGCCTTCGTAGCCGTGAGGCAATAAAAGCACCAGCGAATTCATCACTTTCCACTTTTCTTCGGCGCTGCTCAGGTACTGGTCAATCACAATCTGGGCGCCGTTCATGAAATCACCGAACTGGGCTTCCCAAATGGTGAGCGAAAATGGCGAGGCCAGCGAATAGCCATACTCAAAAGCCATCACGGCATATTCCGAAAGCGGTGAATTATAGATCTGGAAAGGCGCCTGTGATGATGAGATGTTCTGCAGCGGTACATACTTCTCCTCCGAATCCTCCATGGTAAGAACCGCATGACGATGACTGAATGTTCCCCTTTGCGAGTCCTGGCCGCTTACTCTCACCGGAGTATTTTCGTTGAGCAAGCTTGCATACGCCAGTAATTCGGCCATTGCCCAGTCAACGGTTTGATTTTCAACAACCATCTGGCGCCGTTCTTCCATCAGTTTCACCAGTTTTTTGAAGAATGGTTTTCCTTCGGGGAGTGCGGTTATTTTTATTGCAAGGTCAGCAATAGTATCTTTTTCAACGGAAGTTTTTACCGGTGTCTTCCAGTCTTCAGGTGTTGCATGATGCAGACCGTCCCATGTTTTTTGCAGGAAAGTCATCACCCGGGTTTTCTCATCTTCCTTTGATTCAAGCAGTTCCTGCTCCAGCTCTTCCAGGAATGATTTCTCGATGGCATCGGCTTCAGCCTGTGAAACAGATCCCTCGCCCAGCAGTTTCCTGATATAGATCGTCCCTGGATCGGGGTGCTTTTCTATAATGTTGTATAGAATTGGCTGGGTAAAACGCGGTTCATCGCCTTCATTATGCCCGTATTTGCGGTAGCCGAGCAGGTCGATGAAAACATCGCGGTGAAAGTGTTCTCGCAGTTCGATGGCTAGTTCTACAGTGTACACAACGGCTTCAACATCGTCGGCATTTACATGAAAAATAGGACATTGCGTGGTTTTGGCCACGTCGGTGCAATAAACCGAACTTCTTGCTTCGAGATAATTGGTTGTGAACCCTATCTGGTTGTTTACTACCAGGTGAATCGTGCCGCCGGTACTGTAACCGTTGAGTTCCGACATCTGCAGGGTTTCATAAACAACACCCTGTCCGGCAACGGATGCATCGCCATGAATCACGATGGGGACGATTTTGTTCGGGTCACCGTTATATTCATTTTCCATCTTTGAGCGGACGATCCCTTCAACAACCGGGCCCACCGTTTCGAGGTG
>DAONEL010000097.1:0-3897 GCA_035403045.1 Bacteroidales bacterium | reverse complement strand
CTTTCCATCCTCTCCATCAGCCAGTTGTGAAGGTCGAGACGGCGGATGTAGGCATATTCAACACCCACACTCTGGCAGTATGTCTGCTGAAGATGCGAAAGAATCTGAGTTAAACTGGCCGGCCCGATACCAATTTCGGAACCAGCCTGGAAAGTGGTGCCGAGATCGCTTTTGGAGAGGCCGTAATTCTCAATGTCCAGTGTCGGTGTGTATTTACGCCTTGTCCTTACAGGATTGGTAAGTGTGAACAGGTGGCCGCGTTTGCGGTATTCGTTGATGAGGTTAATCACTTTGAATTCAGCAGGCATCAGGGTTTCCCCACCCGATGAAATTTTCCCGCTGAACTCAAATCCTTCAAAAAATCGTCTCCAGCCGGCATCAACCTGTTGCGGATCTTTTTTATAGACCCGGTAAAGTTCTTCTATTGCTTCGCTTTCTGCATTGTTCAGATACGACAAATCATCCATATTTTTCCTGATAGGTGAATTATTAACACTAATTCCCGCTTAAAGTTAATCAAAAATAGAAAAGTTTCGAAACCGCGGGCATTTACAGTGAAAATGTGTATCACGGGGCCAGGTTTTAAAACAAAAAAGCCTCTCCGTTTTGAAACGGACAGGCCTTCTTTTCTGGTTGCTTTACCTGGTTATATTTACGCAGGATGGATTGCTTCAACGGGGCAAACGTCGGCACACGAACCGCAGTCGGTGCAAACATCGGCGTCAATTTTATAAATGTCGCCTTCGGAGATAGCTTCCACGGGGCACTCGTCAATGCAAGTACCGCAAGCGGTGCAGTCGTCAGAAATTTGATAAGCCATTGCTATTGAATTTTTGGGTTTTACAAGCGCAAAGGTATTAACATTTTTTCTTTAACATTGCTGTTATTAGTATTTTTTACTTATTCTAAATAGCTCCATTCGATTAATAGAAGAGAAAAGACACAAAGAAGTCCTCACTTAAGTAAAATACCTAACTTTGTATGACCATTTAACCATAAACAGCATGAGTAATCATTCGAATGTTATTGAAAAAGAAGATGTTGTAATAAAATTCGTTGGCGACTCGGGCGACGGTATGCAACTTGCCGGAACCCTGTTCAGCGATGCTGCAGCACTGCAGGGGCTCGATCTTGCCACCTTCCCCGATTATCCTGCCGAAATCCGCGCGCCGCAAAATACCATTGCCGGCGTTTCAGGCTTCCAGGTGAGGGTAGGAACAAAAAAAATTGATACAACCGGCGACCAGGTTGATATCCTGGTAGCCATGAATCCGGCCTCGCTCAAGTCAAACCTCAAATGGACCCATCCCGGAGCTACCCTGATAGTTGATGCCGACGCATTTGACGAAGCATCGGTAAAGAAATCCGGTTACTCAGCCAACCCGCTTGAAGATGATAGCCTTTCGGGATACAATGTTGTGAAAGCGCCTGTTTCATCGCTCACACGTGCCGCTCTTAAAGAACTCGGGATTGACAATAAATCAGCCGACAGGACACGCAACATGTTTGCCCTGGGTATCTGCTATCATATTTTTAACTGGAAACTCAGCTACACCATCGATTATTTCAAGACGAAGTTTAAAAAGAAGCCTGAAATGATCGAAGCCAACAAAATAGTTCTGGAAGCCGGTTACAGCTATGCCGACAATGTGGAAGCGCTGGCTTCGAAATACCATATTACAAAAGCCAAAATGCAGCCCGGGCGCTACCGCAACATTACCGGTAATGTAGCCACAGCCTGGGGATTGCTTGCAGCATCCGAACGTTCGGGCAGGCCATTGTTTCTTGGATCGTATCCTATCACTCCTGCTACCGAAATATTGATAGAGCTCGCCAAGCATAAATCGCTTGGGGCAAAGGTTTTCCAGGCAGAAGACGAAATCGCCGGTATCTGCTCAGCCATCGGCGCCAGCTACACCGGCGCTATGGCTGTTACAACCACTTCGGGCCCCGGTTTATCGCTTAAAGTCGAAGCCATGGGCCTGGCAGTAATGACCGAATTGCCGCTTGTGATAGTTGATGTTCAGCGTGGTGGTCCTTCAACAGGTTTGCCCACCAAGAGCGAGCAGAGCGACCTGATGCAGGCACTCTTCGGCCGCAACGGCGAAGCCCCGGTTGTAGTGCTGGCAGCTTCAACACCTGCTGATTGTTATTTCTACGCTTACATGGCGGCCAAGATCGCCATGGAACATATGACCCCGGTTATCCTGCTTACCGATGGTTCGCTAGGCAATGGTTCTCAGTTGTTCCGCATTACCAAAGTTTCGGAATTGCCACCTATCAAACCACCCATTGCCGAACCAAACGATAAGACGTTTAAACCTTACCTGCGCGACCCCGAGACCTTTGTCCGTAAGTGGGCATTGCCGGGAACCGAAGGCCTTCGTCACAGGGTTGGCGGGCTGGAGAAGGAAAATATTTCGGGCAACGTAAGCACCGATCCCATCAATCATGAGCTAATGGTCGGCCTGCGTGAAGCCAAGGTGCAGAAAGTGGCCGATTTTATTCCTGAACAGGATATTTTTGGAGAAAAGGAAGGCGACCTGCTGGTAGTAAGCTGGGGCGGCACACGCGGTACTACCTATGATGCCGTGGAGCAACTTCAGGCACAGGGTAAGAAAGTGAGCCTCGCTCATTTCCACTATATTATGCCTTTGCCGAAAAATACACACCAGGTGCTTTCGGGATTTAAGAAGATCGTCGTTTGTGAACTCAATGCAGGGCAGTTTGTTAACTACCTGCGTATGAAAGAGCCTGATTTCAGGTATCATCAGTACAACAAGGTGCAGTCGCTGCCTTTTACGGTTGCCGAACTCACTGCCAAGTTTAACGAAATACTGGAGGAGAAATAGCCATGTTTTCATTTCCTGAAAAAACCATAGAACGTTCGGCTGTCGAGCTGAGCAAAGAAGATTTCGTCAGCGACCAGATGGTGAAATGGTGCCCCGGCTGCGGTGCGCATGCCATACTTGCCTCGGTGGCCAATGTTTTCCCCAAGATAGGCTATCGTAAAGAAAACTTTATGATGGTGTCGGGTATCGGGTGTTCATCCCGTTTTCCTTACTACGTAAATACTTACGGTATTCACGGTATTCATGGCCGTGCCAATGCCATCGCCTCGGGTGTGAAAATCGCCAATCCGCGCCTCAGCGTGTGGATTGCCACCGGCGACGGCGACTCCATGGCCATCGGCGGCAATCACTTCATCCACATCATCCGCCGCAATATCGATGTTAATATCGTGCTCTTCAACAACCAGATTTACGGTTTGACAAAGGGTCAGTATTCACCCACGACGCCCATGGGAAGTGTTACGAAAACATCGCCCCAGGGAACCATTGAGCACCCGTTCAATCCCGGTGAACTTGTACTCGGCGCACAGGGAACATTTTTTGCCCGTGCCGTTGATACCAACGTGAAGCTGATGACTGAAATAATGTTTGAAGCTGCCCGGCACGATGGAACCTCTGTGATTGAGATCCTCCAGAACTGCGTAATTTTTGCCGATAAAACACATGCTGCCATCACCGATAAGGAAATTCGCGACGATGCCCAGCTGCATTTGAAAAATGGTGAGCCGATGATCTTCGGCAAGAACCATGACAGAGGCATCAGGTTGAAAGGCACCCGCCTGGAAGTGGTGAAACTGGGCGAAAACAGCATTACTGAAGAAGACCTTCTTGTGCATGACCAGTACCAGCAGGATCCCGGCATCCACCTGATGCTTGCCAAAATGGCCCCGCCTCATTACCCGGTAGCATTGGGCGTTATCAGGGCGGCCATGTATCCCACTTACGACGACCTGGTGGAAGAACAGATATCCCATGCCAAGGCAACCGGCAGCATTAAAAATGTTGACGACCTGCTCAACAGCGGCGACACCTGGGAAATAAAATA
>DAONEL010000096.1:0-10411 GCA_035403045.1 Bacteroidales bacterium | reverse complement strand
AATACTTTTTTATCCTTATAAAATACTTTTTATTGGAATCAAACGGAAAGTTCTATGTGTGATATATTTTAAATGCTTTATTAATCTAAGATTTTTCAGAACTATTGTGATATCAGATTTATTTATACTTTTATGGTAGTATTTATGCCATTGATTTATCGTGAACCATCAGATACTAAAAGTGGAGATTGGCGGTAACGGCATATTACTTCAGCATTGAAAGTGATCATTTTACGGATTTCTACAGACAAAAATATATGCGAGACAATATTCTGAGGGAAATTACCCCACTCACGCAAGCCGACTGCTTTACGATCTTTTCAAGGAAAAAGAAGGATTTTGATTTCCCGTTGCATTACCACGAAGAAATCGAACTTAACCTGATTCTGAACGGTCCGGGGGCAAAGCGTGTGATTGGTGACCATATCGAGGAGATCGGCGATCTTGAACTGGTTCTTGTGGGCCCCAACCTTCAACATGCATGGTTTGGCGATGGATTTAAAGAAGGCCAGGTCACGGAAGTGACAATTCAGTTTCATCGCGATTTTTTTGATGATAAGTTTCTCAGAAAGAACCAGTTGAGCTTTATCAGGAATATGCTTGAAAAGTCGTCCAGAGGTATTTTATTTTCGCCGTCAACCACGCGCGAATTGGCACCTCGCATACTGGGACTCGGCAAAAAGCAGGGCTTCGATTCAGTGCTTGAACTGATGTCGATTTTGCATGACCTTTCTATTTCGAGAAACTACAAGGTGCTGAGCGATTCCACCTTCAACAATATTGAGAAAAACACCTATAACAGCCGTCGTATAGAGAAAGTGATGGCTTATACGCACCAGAGTTTCCAGAAACAGATTTCACTTGCCGAAGTTTCAAAACTCACCAACATGACCGAGTCAGCCTTCAGCCGATTCTTCAAGCTGAGGACCGGCATGACTTTTATCGACAGCCTTACCGATATCCGCCTGGGCCATGCATCACGGCTGCTCATTGAAACAACTCAGTCGATAAGCGAAATTGCTTACGATTGCGGTTTCAACAATATCTCGAATTTTAACCGGATTTTCAGAAAGAAGAAAGGTTGTACACCCAAAGAACTGCGCGAAAGCTATGAACACGGAGCAAGGGTGTTTATCTAAATATTCAATAAAAGAACCTGGTAAATAACTAAATATTAATAAGATGCGTATTTTTAGCGCACTTATTCAACGATAATTTTAACATACGAACTGCTCTTCGCGGTGATCATCCTGCAAAGGTATATGCCGGGCGCTACCCGGTTACCTGTCGAGTCCTTACCCCGCCATGTAACATCATAATCGCCTTTAATCTGCTCCCTGTTAACCAGGTCAGTGACTTTCCTGCCAGCCAGGGTGAAAACTGACAAACTTACATTGGTATTTTCATCCAGTGAATAACGGATAAGTGTTTCATTCCTCATAGGGTTTGGAAAAACCGAGAAAGCGTTGTTTCCCTCCAATGAAGTTCCCGGCTGAATTCCGAGCGTTCCCTTTTCAAGCACTGTTGCCGTGTCCTGGTCAGTGATGATGATGTTATCAAACCATACTTCCTTGCTATCCATTGAGTTATGTTCAGCCACAATTTCAAAACGATCGATGGCTGTCCAGTCGAATTTGCCTTCGGGATTGAACCATGATCCGTTATCCCATGCGCCCTGCTCTGTGAAGTTGCTCAAGGGGATATGCAGGTGGTGCCACCGCTTGTCCCAGGGCGGGGAGTTATCCTGGAAAGTTGTGCGCATTCGCCATGGATGATCTTCCGGGTCGTCGGTCTTGGTGTCAAGAAAGCGGGCATCAATCTTTATATCCGATACATTTCCCCTGATAATCAGATCAAGTGCATAATTTGAACTGACCAGTTGTGAAAGATCCCTGTCGGGGACAAAATCCAGGGCAATGGTGGTGTACTGCGCTCCGCCTGACCAGTAAATACAGTAATGATCGTTGTTAGGGAAAAGCGTTGAATAGTAATCGAGTGTTGTGGATGAATAGGTTACATCTTCGATGCCTTGTTCAATATAATCATCGTAGATCCTGAAACCCACACTGTCGGGCAGCATCATGTAGGAGTGTTGTTCGGGCACATTGAGGTCAAGGGCATTGAGCAGTGGCACATTCAGGTCAGATTCAAAAATTTCGTGCGAACCTTTTTCAAATAGCCCGAACGATCCTTTGTAGTCCCAGATTGTCCATGGAATATTGTTGGCTTCGAGGTAATCTTTTACCACACCATACCAGTAAACCCTGTCAGAGGTATCGCTGTTGGGAATATAAACCCCGAATTCGCCGCAGAATATGTTGATATTGCGTGAGTTTCTGAAATTGACGGCTATATCGAGCAGCGATTGCACATAGGCTACGTTTCCCTGCGAAGGATACTGGTTCAGCGCCTGTTCAACCCAGGTGCCGACCAGGTCGGGCGGGCAGGGCGGCATAGTGGCAGCATTGTAAGGGAAAGGCACACCGGCAAGTGATACCATCGAAGGCGTATTCCAGCTGGCACCCTGGTGGGTAAACATAAATGGATCGTAGAAGTGGAACGTGTATAGCAGGTTATTGTCAGTATAAACCGGCATTTGGTTCAGATCGTTATAGCTGTTGTAACTGGAAGGCCCGACAACAATGGTGTGCTTTGTGTCAACAACCCTGATGGCATCTATCACATCCTGCTGAATATCACCCCATAACTGGTTGGTGATGCCGTGCGGCTCATTCAGCACTTCATACAGGATGTAATCCGAACGATCCTTGTAACGCTGGGCGATCTGCGGCCACACTTTCACAAGCACCTGCCCGATCTGTGGATCGGTTGAAGTGGCCGGATCGAAAGTATGGTTATCGATCATGAGGTAGAGGTTCAGGTCTTCAGCCCAGTTGACGGTAGAATCGAGAAATGAGAAGAAAATCGGGTCAATGGTGTAGTTTGGAGCGCCATTGGTCATTGCATGAAGATTGATAGGCAGCCTGATCACATCACAGCCCAGGCTTTTAATGTCGCTGAAATCTTTTTTGGTAAACTTCCTGAATTGTATTTTTCTCGGGCTGGAAGCCTGAAACCAGCCGGTAAGATTAACGCCCCTGCTGAATGGCGCCTGTGCATACAACAATTGATAAGCAAAGGCAAGAATCAGGACAATCAGTATTCTTTTCATAATTACTCGTATTTACGGGGTGATTATTCAAACACTTCATGATTATTTTTTGGGCGTAAGCCTCATTAATATTACATCATGAGGCTGCAAAGTCGCTTTGAGAGGTACCGCTGTAGTTCCGGCATCCTGTTTAAGCCAGCAGTCGCGCAGGCGGTATTCTGTTTTTGCGAAATCATAGTTTTTACCGGAAACGCCGTCATATACCGGGTAATTTTTCCAGTCGAAGCTGAAAGTAAATGGAGTTTCACCCCTGTTTAAAAAGCACAATGCCAGTTCGTTGTTGCTCAGCGGCTTGGCATATACTTCAAAATCCCCTTTGTCGTACATTTTGAAACATTGCACTCCGAGTTCGTCCTGGTTTATAGCAATGGCTTCCTTGTTGGTAAGTATTTCGAGCGTTTCCTTCGTCATGTTGCGTATGTCGTTACCTGATATCAGCGGGGCTGCCAGCATACACCAGAGCGAAAAATGAGCACGGTCTTCGGTATAGCTCATCCCGTTGCCAACTTCGAGCATGTCAGGGTCGTTCCAATGGCCGGGGCCGGCATATTTCCTGAGATCGGCCTGTTTGTCGAGGATGGCAAGTACTCCCAGTTTCGACCATGTGCCGTAGCCCATAACGCAATCCCAGCAATTGTGAATATCACCCGTAGTTCGCCACAGGTGGCCCACATCTTTTGCCCAGGTCCAGGGTTTGTTCTCACCCCATTCGCAAATGCTGAATACCACAGGCCTGCCTGCTACAAAGATGGCATCACGCATCGTTATGTATGCTTCGGCAGCATTCAGTTCACCGGTGCTGCACCAGTCGTACTTCAGGTAGTCGATACCCCAACCGGCATAGGTAATGGCATCCTGGTATTCGTGCCCGCGACTTCCCGGACGGCCACCGCATGTTTGTGTGCCGGCATCGCTGTAGATGCCTATTTTTAGGCCTTTCGAATGCACATAGTCGGCGAGAGCTTTCATGCCTGAAGGAAACCTTTTGGCATCTTCATGAATGAAACCCTGGTTGTCGCGCTCGCCATGCCAGCAATCGTCGATGTTGATATAGATATAGCCGGCGTCTTTCATGCCGGTTGAAACCATGGCATCGGCAGTATTCCTGATCAACTCTTCGTTGATATCGCAGGCAAACGTGTTCCAGCTATTCCAGCCCATGGGAGGCGTTTTTGCCAGCTCGAATTTTTGGGTAAAACCTATAACAGGCAATACAAAGAGCAGCAGGAAAAGGAGTTTTTTCATCTTTTTCAAAGTTTGATGTTGATTTCGGTGGTGGCAGGCAATAATCCTTCGGAAGTAGCTGTGATTTTGACAGTTCCGGCGGTGTCACCGGACTTGATCACCAGGAGGCATTTGCCGTTGAATGCCCTTTTTTCGTGTGATTTGAATGATTCCATACTTAGTGGGTTGCCGTTATCAGTGCCGGCAATCGTGGCATCACCCTGCAACGCGAAGTAAACCAGGTTGTTAGCATAAGGTACAGGATTATTGTCTTTATCAGTTACCTGAACCGTAACATACGACAGGTCTTGCCCGTCGGCTTTGATAGTTTTGCGGTCAGCAATAAGGTTGATCTTCGCAGGTAATCCGGCAGTTTTGATTTCAGTGGTCAGGGTTTCCTTGCCTTTTGTCCTGCCGATAGCCTTTAAGGTACCCGGTTCATAAGGAACTTTCCACGCAAAATGCAGGTCATCGCCGGTTTTACGGTCAGTCCCCAACGAACGTCCGTTAAGGAAAAGTTCTACTTCTTCACAGCTAGAGTATGCCCAAACATCCACCAACTGGCCGGGCTTCAAATGTTTGACAGTTTTTTCAATGTTCCAGTCAGGAAGGATATGAAGAACGGGCTTATCGGTCCATTCGCTCTGGTACATGTAATAAGAGTCTTTCGGGAAACCGCAGAGGTCAAGGATGCCGAAATAGGAACTACGGGCAGGCCATGGGTATGGGGTAGGCTCGCCAATGTAGTCAAAACCGGTCCAGATGTACATTCCTGACAGAAAATCGTATTTCTTGATGATCTTCCAACTTTCCTCATGGGTTGTTCCCCAGGGTGTTGAACAATTGTCGTAAGCCGAGCAGGAAAGGTCGTCATTTCCATCGTTGAAAGGGATGTCCCATCTGAGCGGCCACCGGCGTATTGAGTCAGCGGGCATGTCATAGCATCCGCGGGTTGCCAGCGCTGATGTTGTTTCGCTGCCAATGAATTTCTTGCCGGGGTATGTTTCTGGAAATTTGGCAAAATCCTGGTGGTGGTAATTGAAGCCTATCAGGTCGAGGGCATCGGATTTGATGATGAAGTTGCTGGGATACGGATCGTTACAGGCTGATGTAATGGGCCGCGTTTTGTCCAGTTCGCGCACTAAGCCTGCGAGTTCGCGCCCGATGATGGTTCCGTTGGTATCGCCCTGTTCCCAGACTTCGTTTCCGATACTCCACATAAAGATGCTTGGATGGTTGCGATCGCGCAGTACCATGTCCTGAATGTCACGTTTGTGCCACTCATCGAAATCTTTGCCGTAATCAAAAGGCGTTTTCTGCCTTTTCCAGATATCAAATGCTTCGTCCATTACAATGAAACCCATTCTGTCGCAAAGGTCGAGCAGCTCAGGTGCAGGGGGATTGTGCGAAGTGCGGATACCGTTGCAACCCATTTCTTTGAGCAGTTCAAGTTGCCTTTCCAGTGCCCGGGTGTTAATGGCAGATCCCAGGCAACCAAGATCATGATGGTTACATACACCTTTGATCTTCAATGGTTTTCCATTAAGGAAGAAACCTTTTTCAACAGTGAACTCAAATGACCTGATACCAAAAGGTGTCTCGTATTCATCGAGAATTCCGGCTTTGGAAAACAACGTGGTAA
This sequence comes from Bacteroidales bacterium, assembly GCA_035403045.1. GTDB lineage: Bacteria > Bacteroidota > Bacteroidia > Bacteroidales > UBA4417 > UBA4417. The sequence goes on along the minus strand of DAONEL010000096.1, from coordinate 4,373 downwards.
CCATTTTGTATAACACCGGTTTGTCAACCGACCACAATACCGGATTACTGACCCGGAGCTTCTGATTGACAATGGTTTGTCCTTTCTGAAGTTTTACTTTTGGTAATACGGCAGTTGCAACCAGTTGATTATCAGGACTAAATATCTCTGATTTCAGACTAATCACTTCTGTGCTTCCGGGTAAGTTTCTGATACTCACTTGCAATGCAACATCGGCACTTTTTTCATCAACGCTGGGAGTTGTAACGAAAGTGCCCCAGTGATCGACAGCTATTATGCCGGTTGTAACAAGCCACACATTCCTGTATATGCCTGATCCTGAATACCATCGTGAGTTAGGCTGGTCAGAGTTGTCCACCTTCACGGCGATGACGTTGGGTTGATTGCCTAATTTGAGGAAAGGCGTAAGTTCGTACCGGAACGAAGAATAGCCGTATGGCCTTTTACCAAGGTACTGGCCATTTATCCAGACCTCACTGTTGCGGTAAACGCCGTCAAATTCAATAAAGAACAGTTTGCCTTCCTCTGGTTGAGGGATGCTGAAAGTCTTACGGTACCAGCCTGTCCCGCCGGGCAAAGCTCCGCCTCCAGGTGTGGCCGGGTTTTTATCGCTGAAGTCACCTTCAATGCTCCAGTCGTGTGGAAGCGTGAGTTGCCTCCATTGAGAATCATCAAATCCGGGCATCTTTGCACCGGGTTCATCACCAGGATAAAACCTCCAGTCCTTATTGAAATTCAACCTTGTTCTTTGATTCTGCGCTTTACTGCTAAAGGTTAATGTAGTCAGCAGCACAACCAGGCCGAGAATTATGATTAATCTGGATCGCATAACATTCACATTTAAGAAGTTACATAAACTACTTCAACCCGAAATGAGACCTGATAAAGGCCATTTTCTGCTTGTAGAAATCCTCAGGCAGGCCGTGACCGGAAGTGGGGTAAACGATATAGGTTTTCTCCGGTTTCACCTGGTTATATGCAGCGAAGTTGATATGAGGAGGACACACATCGTCAACCAGCCCAACTCCCATGATCATCGGCGCTTTGATCCAGCCGGCAAGATTCTTTATATCAATGTAGCTCAGCGTATTATACACCTGATCCCAGGTCATTTTCTTCTCCACTTCCACGTAATTGATGAATTCATTTCCTGGCCAGACGGCTACTTTAAAATAGTCTTCAAAATCGGAGAGGAAGGGTACTTGCGGAGCGCAAACCTTGATGCGCGTATTGTTGAGAGCGGCTGTAGCATAAGTAAGAGCTCCTCCCTGGCTGGCGCCTTCCACGGCGACGCGTGTTGTGTCAACCTCGGGTCGTGAGAAGAGAAAATCGACTCCGCGAACGCAGTCCATGTATGCTCCCCGGTAAATGTACAACTCCTTGTCGCTGAGGAAATACTGGAGATACCCCGGGAATCCGGGATTGATGTCATCCTTGCTGTTGCCATGCCCGCGGATATTGAGGCCGAAGCCGATGATGTCATCACCGTAATCGACATATTCGGGCACAATTGTGCTGCTGTAACCCTGAACCTGCATCACAGCCGGGTGTTTGCCCGGAGCAGTTGGCACTGAGTACCAGCCACGGATAAGGATATTGCCAAGCGACCGCATCTCAACAAGGTAAATGTTTCTGCGTGAAGTACATAACGAATCAATTTTGGTGAGCTTGAACTGCGGTTCAACAGCCGCCAGTTCTCTTTTAGCACGGCTCCAGTAATTGGCAAAGTCGGGTTGCGGATTGGGTGGTGAAACAATTTTTTCAGGTTCGTAACCAAACATGAAATTTAATTTCCTGGTAACCTTTTCGCTGGTAAAAGTAACGCTCGCTTTATAGAAACCCGGTTGAATTCCGGGGATCATAAAAGTAACCTTGTTGTCTTTGTTGGCTTTCAGCGTGAATTCCTTTTCCTGGCTTGAAATGTCCTTACCAAAATCAGAGACAACTTTAAGCGAAACAACACCTTTGAATGGCTTATTGAAAGAATTTTTCAGCGAAACCGGGATAGTTACATCATTCGATCCTTTTAACACACGGTCAGGTTCGGCAAATGCCGGCTCAATCGTCACTTTATCTGCCAGGCCGTGAACCGTCAGGAGGATTGGATCTCCGTAAATGCCGCCATCCCCGGTAAGGTCAAATACCCTTACAGCCAGTGTGTTAGGCTTATCCCACAGTACCTGGTCTGCCGCAATCGGGTAGTTGCGGTTTTCATTGTATTTCGTGATATAATCGGGAGGGAGTTCACCCATTTTGCCAATTAGTTTACCATTGAAATAGGTAAAATCCACGTCATCAATCTTGCCGAGCAACAACGAAAGTCCGCCATAGGTTTCGGCGTCTTTCCTGAATTTCGACGGAATCGTAAAAGTCACCCTGTACCAAGCATAACCGTCGTAACCGGCATATCCCTGTCTTTCCCAAACCGACCCTGGCGCGATCTCTTTCCATCCTGAATCATTAAAGCCGGGTGCAGACCAGGAAGCATCATCACCGGTATTAAATTTCCATTTTTCAGGCAGGAGGTTTTGCGAAATTGCCGTGCAGGAGATAGCCAGAATGGCAATCAAAATCAGTATTCTTTTCATTTTCAGGTAGTTTTATATCCTTAATTCCTTGTTACAGATTTGTCAGGTCAATCTTTTGTTCACTTCCATGGTATGTCACAACTTTGTCGGGAACGGCGTCAAGCTTCATTTTGCCTGCTTTTTGCTTGTTGATTACCACAATATTGAAGGTCCGTTTTTGCATCATTCCATCGAAACTGCCCTTGCGATCACCAATGGTGAGCGTTTTAGCAGCTTCATTATAATTAAACGGTATTAGCGAGTAAGCGCCTTTCTCGTAGTTATAGTTTACATTCTCGTCTTCATAAAGTGTGAAACTGCCATCCTTTCCTTCAAATACGTATAGTGTAACCGGGTCGGCCGGTTTTTCCGTTGTGTATTGAATGGCAGGCCCTACCGGCAAAATTGCACCTTCTTTTACAAAGATCGGAATATCGCTGACAGGTGCCGGAGCAATAACAGACTGGCCGCCGTTAAAGTATTTTCCTGTCGCAAAATCATACCAGCCGCAAGTGGATGGCAGGTAAACCTCCCTCGACCGTGCTTTGTATTCGCAAACCGGGTTGACAAGCAAATACGGGCCGAACATGAACTGGTCGCCAATGTTGAGCACTTTGCTATCGGCGCTGAAATCCATAGCCAGTGAACGCATGATGGTGTAATCGTTGAGCCAGGTCATGCCTGACAGCGAATAAATGTATGGCATCAGCCGGTAGCGCAGTTTATCATAGGCAAGCATCGCCTGGTAGGCAGGGTGATTTTCGGGCGCTATGTTGAACATTTCCCTGTATGGATATTGCCCGTGCGACCTGAAAATGGGTGCGAATGTTCCGAACTGGTACCAGCGCGACGTGAGTTCACGCCATTCCTCAAGTGTTTCACCTTTGGCATCTATGTATCGGGTTTCGACGGCAAAGCCGCCTATATCCATTGTCCAGTAGGGGATACCCGACATGCAGAAGTTGAGGCCGCAGGGGATTTGTGCTTTCATATCATGCCAGCGGGCGGCTATGTCACCGCTCCAGTTGGCGGCAGCATAACGCTGCAGGCCTGCAAATGCCGAACGGGTAAGTATGTAAACTCTCTGGTCTGGTTTTACACTGCGTTGTCCGTTATAAATTGCCTCAGCCTGCATAAGCGAGAAAGCGTTGAAGTATTTGGCCGCCGGGCCCAGTGCAGTCGGATTCATGAGGGCTTTTCGCTCGTCCATCGGCAGGTTTGAAGTAATGTCGGGTTCGGTTGCATCAAGCCACCATGCATCGACACCTTTGCTGAAAATCTTCTCATTGATCTGGTTCCAGAAAGCCTTGCGGGCATCGGCATTGTAAGCATCATAAAATGTTGAAACATAGCCCAGCCAGTCTTTGCGGTCCTTCTCGATGTTGAGTTTATAAAGCCAGCCTTTTTTGTCCATGTCCTCATAATTCTTTGTGCCCTTGTAGTATTTAGCCCATACCGATATCATGAGACGGGCATTCAGTGAATCATGCAGCGTGTTCATCATGGCGGTAGGATCAGGGAATCTTGAGGCTTCAAAATCGTGATCTCCCCATTTGTCTATCGGCCAGTATTGCCAGTCGAGTACGATGTTATCGATGGGGATTTGCCGTTTACGGAATTCTTTAACTATGTTAAGTATCTCATCCTGAGTTTTATAACGTTCGCGACTTTGCCAGAAACCCAATGCCCATTTGGGCATCATGGGTGCTTTCCCGGTGAGTGTGCGATAACCACTGATCACTTCATCCATATTGCTGCCTGCAATAAAATAATAGTCAATCTGGTCGGCGACTTCTGAGAAAAGGG
>DAONEL010000095.1:0-10769 GCA_035403045.1 Bacteroidales bacterium | reverse complement strand
GAAGTGAATATGTTCTGGCCCGATATACTCGGCGGCGGTTACCACTACATGATGATCAACGGCAAATGGAAAAATGAACAGGGTACAACCACGCCTTTCGACTTTCACCTCGGCATCGGGCAGTTGTACGCCGGAACAACCACTTCGGTTGACTCGATCACGGGTTATGTTCCGAATTATTTTGAAGTCACCTTGCCGTTATCAGCGCTGAAGGTTGAAACCAATTCAACGCGGGAGATAAATCTTGTGATGAACATTGAAAGCTGGTTCAGTACGCCGCACACCTGGGACTTCAATACTTGGGGCGGCTATATCATGCAGAACCAGGAGGCGATGCAGGCCGTGAAGGAAAATGGTTTTGATGTTTTCAAGCTTGAAGTTGTCCGGTAAACCACACATTTACGGTTTAATTGCGGTTTTCGTCCCGGCATGATCTTTCAGGAACTCACAAATCTCAGCCAGTGCTGCTTTTGACTCCGCCATCAGGTTGCCGAAAGCCGGGTAGCAATGGCACATTCCTTCACCCACCAGCAGTGTTACATCAACTCCGGCAGCTTTAGCCTTTTCGGCAAAGCTGCGGCTGTCGTCGAGCAGTATCTCGTTGCTCCCCACACTGATGTGAAGAGGCGGCAATCCTGCCAGGTCACCGAACAGCGGTGAAATCAGTGGATTTGTCCTTTCGTGGGTACCGACATACAGCGCGCTGGCAGTTTCAGAACTCCCCAGGGGTGAAAGGCATTTATATTTATTGGTTTGATATGACTCACCCGACAGCGTGAGGTCGGTCCAGGGCGAAAGCACTGCCGCAGCAGCAGGCAGCGGCTTATCGTACTTTTTAATTGCCAGCAGGGTAGCCAGGCAAAGACCCGCACCTGCCGAGTCGCCTGCAAACACAATGTTTTCAGGATTAAAGCCTTTCTTAAGCAGGTGGTCATAAGCCGCCAGTGCATCTTCAAGAGCTGCAGGAAACTGGTACTCCGGAGCCAGGCGGTAATCAAAAACCAGGGCATCAAGGCCGGTTCCCTGCACAAACTTTGCCACATGCACACGGTGTCCCTGGGGGGAGCCGATCAGGTACATGCCGCCATGAAAATAAAGAATTGCCTTGCCGGTGACAGGCCCGGGTATCTGAACCCACTCGGCATACATGTCCTTAATCTTAACGGGCTCAATAAGTATATCCTTTGGTATGCGCCCAAATGTAAGCCCCGCATCCTCGGTTTCCCTGCGTAACCGCTTGATTGCCTCAAGCGAACCATCAAATAACGGCCGCTTCAGTTCGAACTTCATCAGGTGCCTGTTAACCAGAAGCTTCTGTATTACCCTGCTTTTGAGTGATGGCATAGCAATAATCCCGTTCATTAATAATCCAGACCAACAACAGTCTGACAGATGAACAAATTTCGCAAGTTTGCAGCACATCGCAAAGAAACGAACCGGATATATAGTTCGGAAAGTTCTATTCCGGCAAAACAGGTTGTTTCCCGGTAATCCGGTAAACGAATTGGTACAGATCGTCGTAACTTTAACCGGAATTGCCGGGATTCATTTTATGATGGCCACAGCATGAATCGTTGGCAATTAAAGGAATTTGAAAATCAGATAAGTAGCATCGATCAACAGTTTGGGATATGAGCGAACAATCCATGGATTTATACGGGCAGGCTCTCCTGGATTATTACAATGGTGAGCAAAATACAACGATTATCCTGCGGCGTGACGACGGTTTCAGTGCCGAATTACCCCTGAAGGTTTTCTTTGCCAGGCCGGCTGAATTTTCACGCATTGAACAACTCGCCCTGGATATGTGCCGGGGTGATGTGCTGGATATTGGCGCCGGCACAGGCCGTCACAGCCTCGCTTTGCAGCAACGCGGTCTCAATCCTTATGCCATAGATATTTCAGCAGGGGCAGTCGAGATAATCAGGAGAAATGGCATGAAAAGAGCTGAATGTGCTGATATATTTGAATTTAACAACGGCACCTTTGACACGTTGACAATGTTGCTTCACGGCATCGGCATGACTGAGACGCTTGACGGTTTTACGAAATTCCTTCATCATGCCCGCACTTTGCTGAAACCAGGCGGACAACTTATTTTTGATTCCATGGATGTGCGCTGCACCGAAGATGCCGGAAACCTTGCTTACCAGGAGAGTAATATCAGAAAGAACAGGTATTTCGGTGAAATTCACCTGGAGTTCGGGTATAATGGAATGACGGGTAAACCATGGAAGTGGCTGCATATCGACCAGGAAACAATGACTGAACGTGCCCGCATTGCTGGGTGGAATGTCGAAATCGTTCACACCGAAGCCGGTGGCGATTATCTTGCCAGGCTCACACTGCCATAAAGAGAGCTGCGTCAGTTACTCAGAGGGCAAGCTGTCCTGAAGAAAAGCAATGATCTTTTGCATGTAAATTCCGGGTTTTTCTGCTGAAATCGCATGGCCGGCACCGGGGAAGAATGCAAAACTGTGGCGTGGGAAAAGGTCAAAATATTCAAGGGTATATCCCCATGGCTGATTGTCGTACTGGCCTTTCATGATCAATACAGGAACCTGGCAATTAATGAGTTTGGGGCGGGGATCTGCAATAGAACTAAAACTTTTAACTGTCATGAGCTGGGCATAATATCCGCCACCGGGAACAACAGGCCTGTGTACAGAAGTATCACTCACCGTTGATCGTGATAATTCAGCGTCAAGCAACGTCTGAAAAGCATCCATTTCGCTGTCGGAGGCCAGTTTAATACCGAAATTCAAGGCACAGAATTTCACAAATCTTACCCTCAGGTTGTTGATCTTTCGGTTGGCTTCCCGGTTTGAATGAATTGGCTTTTGCAACTGAAGGCTGTCGGGTGCTTTTATTCCTGCAAGCGCTTTGTTCACGGGAATCACGGGCCCGGGACTGCTGAAGATTGCCCTGTCAACTTTTGACCGGTTATCAGCAATATACAATGCAGCCAGTATAGCTCCCCAGGATTGGCCGAGTAAAATCACTTTCGGAGCACCGATCTGATCCACTATCTCGTCCAGGTCCTTCACATGCCTCATGGCCGTATAATCGCTGATATTCTTCAGCCTTGACGAATTTCCGCACCCCAGCAGGTCGTACAGGTAAACATCAAAACCCATTCCGGCGAGTGTATCCAGAAGCCTGATATTCTGATCACTGACGGGGCTGCCGGGACCGCCCTGCAGAAATATCACCGGGTAAGGCTTCTTGTCGCCCATGGCAGGCAGTAAAGTATAACCTATCCTTGAACCTGAAGGCAGATTCCAAAAGAGGGTTCCATCTCTGCGGTTAAATGCAGGAACATGATAATGATGCGGTAAAAGCATGAGAACTAACATCACTAATATGAGCATCAGTATACCCACCCATAGAAGTAATGACAACCTAAGCTTTCTCATTTATTTCAGGCTTTGCCATTTTGCATTTAAACATGAAATAGTCATTAATTATCTATTGCAGATATCAGAAACTTCCCTGTTATGGTCATGGAATCATTTCTGATTCTGTAAATGTACATGCCGGGAACAGGTTTATGTAGGTGCATATGAAGGATATTGGCAGGCGGAAATATTTCAAATAGCTGATGCAGCACCTCTGCCCCTTTCATATCAAACACCCGTATCTCTGACTCTCCGGAAAAATCCTTTCCCAGCACAATTGAAAAATCTCCCTGGTTTGGATTGGGTGAGAATACAACCTCACCGGTAGTCTGCATGCTGTTATTTCCGGTTAATAAAACCTGCAGCCGGGCGATAAAAAAATCAAAATATCCCTGGCTAATAAGTGTAGTATCGCCGAACGTCAGATTTATTCCAACAAACTCACCGGTGATCGTAATTCGGCCTGACTTGTCAGACACAAGCCCTTGACTGTAATCGCATGAGTAAAAACCACTGACGCCTATGGCCCAAAGAAAGTCGCCGGAGGAGTTATACCTGGTGACGAACATATCAGGATCCGTGCCTTGGGCTTGAATGGTGGTATCACCAATAATGATCGAGTCGCTATCGAAATAACCGGTCACACTCAGGTTGCCGGTACTATCCGAATCGATGTCGGTTATTACATCAGAGCCAATTCCACCAAAACTCCTGGCCCATTTTATGGTGCCCATGTGGTTATAACTTACCAGGAAAACATCCGACTCACCTTCGTTCAGAAGCTGAACACCTCCAAAACTTACTCCTGTACCGTGAAAACTACCGGAAATGCAGATATTTTCATACCCGCTCACTTCAATATCGCGTGCAAACTCAGATGACGGGCTATCAGAAGTGCGACCCCAAAGGGGTATCCCGTTATGATCAAGTTTCACAATAAAGACATCGCTGTTTCCTGAATTAATAAGTGTAAAAGACCCAAAACCAAGGCTCTGACTGGAGAAACTCCCGGTCATATAGCAATTGCCATAAGTATCAGTTGCCACTGCTTCGCCTGATTCAACACCGGTATTGCCATAGCTTTTAGCCCAGAGTACCTGTCCGGCGGGGTTGATCTTTGAGATATAAATATCAGATTCTCCTTTATTTAAGAGGTGAAAATTATCAAAGTCAATCCATTGACTCCTAAAATAGCCGGAAATATAAACATCACCATTTGAATCTCCGCAAATGCCATAAGCATTATCCCAGCTGTTACCTCCGAAGCTATTTGCCCAAAGGATATCTCCGTTCGTATTCAGCCTGACAACAAATATATCGGTGGTTCCATTAGAAACCGTATTGAAAAGAGTATCGCTGCCAGCAACAAAATATGGGCTGCCATAGCAGCCAGTGATCGTTACATTGCCTGCTGCATCGCTATAAATCCGGATGTTGTCATCCATGGCTGTCCCGCCAAGGCTCTTAGCCCAAAGCACATCGCCTGCAGGATTATATTTAGCAATAAAAAAATCCCACATTCCAAAATGCTCGACCTGATAGCTGCCCAGTTTTATTGAAATATCAAATATTCCTGCAACATAGGTATTGCCAAAACCATCAGCAGCAATACTATGTCCCTCCTGCCTCCCTGGACCGGAGGCTCCTTTAGCCCAGTGCCAGTAAGGAACCTGTGAAATTGCAGGTACACTGGTTAACCATAATAAATTAATAATCAAATGTAGACTGAAAATCCTGCGCATCTATATTCTATCACTTATTTTGACTAAAATCGTTAAATACTATTCCTGCGAATGAATTATTAATTTGTTAATCAGAACAATCACCGTTGTGCTGGCTTAAAATTCTCTACCGCCGTCTTTTGAACAGATTAGCCAGTTCATCAAATTCTTTTCTGAAGATCACACCAACACCTTGGGTGTATGGAGCGCGGCTGGCGTTAAGATCAAGGGAATTGTTTGCCCGGTTGTATGCCTTCACCCTGAACCTGCCATCGTCGGTAATCTTGACTTCAACATTTACATCGCCAACCCATTTGTTGCTCGTCTGGGTTGCAGCGGTAGTCGTGGTTCCTGAATTCATTCCCATGCTCCCGTCGATGGTCACGCGGTCGTCAAACAACTGGGTTGAAAGCGCCAGTTCGAGCTGCTGGGTGGTCATCTGGTCACCCGGGCGGTAATTCACGCCGATGTCGAAATTCTTGCTGATCTGCGAAAGCATGTTGCTTAGCTGGTTGCTTAGCATGTCGAATGACGACGATCCTATATTTGAAGTAAGCGTTGTGGTTCCCTGGTCAAAGCTGAAGCTGTTAAGCACCAGCAGAGAGATCATCTGTTGATTCATGGCAACCTGGTTGCTTGTATCAATCACGCTGTAAATGATTCGCTGCGTTTCGGGGTCGGCATCCGGCAGGCCGATACTGAAGCGGATATCAGGGTTGTACAGGCTGTTGCTAAGAGAGATAATGCAGTCAACAGGCACACGTTTGCCCGAAGATGACTCCTGCACCGAAGCCAGCAGTCCGCGCAGGTCGGGTTTCACTTTATACACTGCCCTGAGGTTGATGTCGGCATCGTAAGGGCTTCCGTTAAAAGTAATTGTCCCTCCCCTTTCAATCTGGAATGTGCGGCTGAAAACATTCTGCAGGCTGAAAAGGAAGTTTCCCTCATCCATCCGGTACAAACCGTGCATGGTATAGTTGCCTTTTGAATCGATGCCCATATTCACGTTGCCGTCACCACGCACTTTGATATTTCCCATCTGGTAAGGGAGGATGATTTCGAGCGCTGCATCTCGGGTAGCCTGAATATCCATCCGGAGGTCAAGGTTTGAGAACTCAGGAAGCGGTTTTTCATCGCTGACTGAATCCTGCACACCGGCATTGGCATACCGTATGAAGTTATTGTCGGAAATGCTCACCGAGTAACTTATAGGGACATGAATATCAGTACCTTTTTCCGATTTCGCCTTTATCTTCATCGAGATATCGTTGATCGGGCCGGTGATGGAAATATCGCCGGTAGCAATCGCCTTACCGTAGAAGTACTCCAGCGGATTATAGACTGTATTGAGCGCCGCCATTTTATCGGCCTTCAGGTTGATATCAAAACGCCAGTCACCAAAATCCTTATGATAAATATTCCCTGTTGCCAGTCCCTTGTTGCCCAATGAGTCATTCACCTCAATATCTTTGAACCACATGAGGTCCTTGTCAAAATTGAGATCACCGGCAAACGAATAAGATGTTTTTATATAATCGACCAGGAACTGTGTCCTTACCAGGTGAACCGATCCTGCAAGAACCGGGTCAACAAAATCGCCTTTCAGCTTCAGGTTCCCCGATCCGTAGCCTTTCATCCTGGAAAATAAGCCGGTGAAAAATGGCTCGAACAACTTTACTTTAAGGTTATCGGCTGTGATATCCAGGTCAAAATTGTTCTTTTTACGCTGCGGATATATGCTGCCTTTCACCAGCAGGGGATAATGCAGGCCTGCCGTGCCGTGGTAGGCGATTTTCCCGTCAATATCAAGCGCTTTCTCCTGGTCACTCCAACTACTTACAGCCTCAAAATCGCCCAGTTGCTCATGGTTGAATCCGAAGCTCTTGATCTGAAGCTGCATAACGGCTTTCGGCACCTCATACAATTCCGAAACCGTCACTTCACCATTCGCAAGCCCGTCGAAATCAATCCCTAATTTTTGGGTAAGAATGTCGGTGGCTGAAAGGTTGAAATCAGTAAGGTTAAGGGTGAGTTTTTCCAGCGGGTCGCGCGACACTGCACCATTCAGCGACAAACTTTGCCGGTTGCATGTAAACTGGAAATTGCTGAATGCATAATGAGTGCTGTCGATCACGAAAAGGTTGCCCGGCTTCATCACCCAGGTGCTGTCGTTGATAAGCATTTTTGCTCCCTGAACGGCCATTTCGAGACGCGGAAATTCGTCAAAGGAAATATAACCCTTCAGTGATCCCTTGTTATGGTCTCTCTCCTCAAAGTCGTTCCAGTTAAACTGCCAGTTTACGCTGTCGTTGGCTGCAATTGCATTGAGCTGCACCTTCTGAATGTGAAAACCGGAAGTATCGGGTTTACTGCCCTCTGAAGCGTCAATTGCATTGGAAAGCACCGAAAGGTTGAAACGCCCGGCTTGGGTGGAGCCGTTCAGGGTAAGATTCCTGAACGACAGCCCGCTTACCCTTACCAAAGGAGAATAACCGTTGATGTTGATCATTTCCGCATTCGGGTCGAAACTGCCCGAAAGCACTGTTTTTGAGTCAAACTCAGCAAAAGGCAGGAACATTGCCGTAACAGGCAAAGTGTTTTTCAACCGGATGGTATAGTCAAAACGGCCTTGCTGTTCCTGCTGCTTTATTTCCATGCTTTTCGACAAAGATGGCAGGTAATCGGTAAAGACCAGGAGAATATAATCCCGCAGATCGTTAAATGTGTATTGTCCTGTAAATGTGGCATCTGCAAAGTCGGAAACCAGTTCCATCTTTTTATTGCTTCCTTCCAGCAGCGAGGTTTTCACCTGCAGGTTGCCCATTTCCACAAACCGCCCGTTTTCATAGTACACTGTGTTACCAAAGTTGAGGGCGCCTATCAGGTTGTCGAGCGAATTACCGGTGAATTGCAGCATCATGGTGGTTGAAAGACTCGCTGATGTATCCCTGTCGACCAGGTTAAGCCTCGCCAGCCGGGCATCAGTGACATCGGCATGAAAGTCAAACGACGGCAGACTGTCAGAAAGGTCGATCACGCCATCAAAGTTAAGCCGCGCCAGTTCGTCAAAGAGTTTTACTTTTCCTGAAAATGCTTTGTTCCTGAATGAGCCGTCGATCAGTATTTTGTTGAGCGAATTACCTTTCAGCTCCAGTTCATTCACCTGCCCGTTAAAATCGAGGTTGGCAGTGGAGAGCGACAGCCCTTTGCCGGTTACATTTGCTGAAAAGCTGAGCGTTCCGATATCTTTTGAGTTCAGTACCTTTCCCAGGTCAAAGTTGTCGGCACTGATGTTGCCGTCGTATTCAATGATCCGCTGTTTTTTATTGTTGGTGAGCAATATATCGGTACTGAGTTTCCCGGCGTCGGACCAGAAGGTACCGTTCGAAACAAAGTCGTTGTAAAATCCTGTAAACCTGCCCTTTATAGTAATCAGCCCAAGCCTGGCAATTTCTTCCGGCAGCTTTCCGATCATTTCACCTCCGGGAAGGCCAAACATGCTGATATCAGAAGCAGTTGTTGTGAAAGTCTCAATCTTAAAATTTGCGAAAGTCTCCTCCCAGTCAGGGAGCCCGTTGAGCGTGACATCACCCCGGTAAACAGTTGAATTGCCGTATGTCAGGTTCATTTTTTTGCCTTTAAACGAAGTGACGGTTCCTTTAAGATTGCCTTCTATTCCGAACACCTGGTCCATTCCTTCGATTTCGGGCGCAAAGAAAACAATGTCGTGCATATCAAGTTTTGATGGCCTGATGCTGGAAACAATCTTTACACTGTCGAGAAATTCATTGTAAGCATTCCAGTTTTCGTACTCAAAGTTCAGGTTTAAATCGAGCTGGCTGTTATCAGTAGTGAGTTTCAATTCCTGAACAGAAAGCCCTGTTGATGAAACCGAAGCCAATCCTGAGAATTCCCTGATCCTGATACCGCTTTTTTCAACTGCCGAAAGAGATTTGATGTTTGCCGAAATGCTATCTCCTATCACTGAAACATTACGCATTTTGAGGTTTAGCTCTGCGACATCAATATCACTGTAATCCATCCCTTTTGGCTTTCCTGCTGTATTCTGATTACAATAATTGAAATGCGAATCAATGATCTTCAGCGTTTTACATTTAACAGACCATGCTTTCGTAGTAGTATCTGCAGGGCCGGGAGATGAAAAGTAATCGATGACAAACTGAAGGTTCAGAACGCTGTCGCCAGTGTACTGTATCAGATTCACATCCGCTTTATCAAGCGATAAGCTGCTGATTGCCAGCACCCTGTCATGCCTGTTGATACTGCCGTATCCTATCTTGATCTTTTTAACAGCAATGAGCGTTTTTTGGTGCCTGTCGTTGATTTTGATGTTATCTAGGGCAATATTAAGGAACCAGCTTATATCAACTCCGCCAATGGAAACTTCGGTTTTCAGCTTTTCGGAAAGAGAAGCAGCTATTTTCTGGGTTATGAAAGTCTGCACAGGGCTTAACCTGAGCACAAGATAAGCCGGCAGCGGAAGGATGAAAACCGTCAGCAGTATTCCAAACAGTATGGATCGGCCTTTTTTGATAATTTTGTGCTTTAAACTGTAACGAAACGATTGATAAACTGTTGTAATACCAATATATTCCCAAATACCATGCCTGTCTGCATCCTAGCCATTGAATCATCCTGCGACGACACTTCGGCGGCCGTGTTTTCCGGCACAACGATGTTGTCGAACATTGTAGCCAACCAGCAGGTTCACAAGGATTTTGGCGGCGTGGTTCCCGAGCTTGCTTCCAGGGCGCACCAGCAAAACATCATTCCCGTGATAAGCAAAGCCCTTGCTACAGCAAAAATAGATAAAAAAATGCTGCAGGCAGTTGCTTTTACCCGCGGTCCTGGCTTACTGGGCTCGTTGCTTGTCGGAACATCGTTTGCCAAGGCATTTGCCATGGGACTGAACATCCCGCTCATAGAGGTCAATCACCTGCAGGCTCATGTTCTCGCGCACTTCATACAGGACCAGGGCGAAATCCGCCAGGTTCCGTCTTTCCCTTTCCTCTGTCTCACCGTTTCCGGCGGCCACACGCAAATCGTGCTTGTGAGAGATCATTTCGATATGGAGATTGTTGGCCAGACCATTGATGATGCTGCAGGCGAAGCATTCGACAAAGCAGCAAAAATCCTTGGCCTCCCCTATCCCGGCGGGCCATATATCGATAAAAATGCAAAAGCAGGAAATCCGGTTTTTCAGCTGGCAAAGCCTTCCATTCCGGGATTGAATTACAGCTTCAGCGGGCTTAAAACATCATTTCTCTATTTCCTGCGCGATAAACTCAAGGAAAATCCACATTTCACCGAAGAGAATATGAATGACCTGTGTGCTTCGATGCAGAAAGCGATCATCGATATTCTGATGGACAAATTGCTGAAAGCTGCCAGACAATATAACATCCGGGAGGTGGCTATTGCCGGTGGGGTTTCGGCTAATTCCGGACTGAGAGATGCGGTTACGAGTTTAAAACAATCGCACGGGTTCAATGTATATATTCCTCAATTTCAATATACTACCGACAATGCAGCCATGATTGCTGTTGCCGGGTATTTTAAATTTATCAAAGGCGATTTTGCCGACCAGTCGATGGCGCCGTACTCAAGAGGAGGAATTTAGAATCTGGAA
>DAONEL010000094.1:4988-10802 GCA_035403045.1 Bacteroidales bacterium | reverse complement strand
TGGTGGGGACAATTCATGGGTTTAAGCATGAACTGCTCACCTTCGATGGGCGTGTTGATAGGTTGGAATGAGTCTTTTCCGTATTTCTGGAAATGTCCGGAAGTCTTGTATAATTCAACATTGCCGATATGCGGAGTCATCACAGGCAGATAGCCGGCTTTCTGCTGAAGGTTTTTCAGGAAACGTTCGAGTCGCTCGCGCAGCATAGCGCCTTTGGGGAGCCAAAGCGGAAGCCCCTGCCCTACTTTCTGCGAAAATGTAAACAGTTCCAGTTCACGACCCAGTTTGCGATGGTCGCGTTTCTTTGCTTCTTCGAGAAGCACGAGGTATTCATCCAGTTCTTTCTGCTTAGGGAAAGTGATACCGTATATGCGGGTGAGCATCTTGCGCTTTTCATCGCCACGCCAGTAAGCACCGGCAATATTCAGCAACTTGACAGCCTTTATAGGTGATGTATCCGGCAGATGCGGTCCACGGCAAAGGTCAGTGAAACTTCCTGATTCGTAGAATGTTATCTGGCCATCTTCAAGATCACTGATCAGTTCAAGCTTATATTCGTCATTCTTATTGGTGAAATAGCCAAGGGCAAGAGCCTTTGACACTTCCCTCCTTTTAAAACCCTGCTTTTCGCGGGCCAGGGCAAGCATTTTGGCTTCAATGGCAGGCAAGTCTTCAGGAGTCATCTGGCGATCGCCAAAATCCATGTCGTAATAAAACCCGTTCTCAATATCAGGCCCGATGCCAAATTTTACGCCTGGGAATAACTGCTCAATCGCTTCAGCCATTAGGTGCGCCGACGAATGCCACATGGTTGCTTTTCCCTCAGTATCATTCCAGGTGAGCAGTTGAAGCTTTACATCGGAATTGATCGGGCGGGTGGCATCCCACACTTCACCGTTTACTTTGGCAGCCAGTACGTTACGTGCAAGCCCCTCGCTTATGCTCAAAGCAACTTCAAGCGATGTAGTGCCTTCGGGGTACTGCCTTACGGAATTATCGGGTAATGTGATGTTTATCATGTAATTCGGGGCAAAATTTAAAGGGTGCAAAGGTAGGGAAATAAACAATTTATAGAACAGAAAAGTTTAAGAATTACGAAACCATGCATTCTACACAAATGGTTAATTTTAATAAATTTGTAATTATAACCCGTTTATTCATTATTCAATGCGACATCACTTATCAGCTATAATTATTTTGCTTACAATAGAAGGATTTGCACAAGATGTATTGCATAGTTATGTTTCCTCATTCTCAGCTAATCCAGCTTTTACAGATTTGGATTCTTCTTCCAGACTAAATGTATCTTTTTCAAGCATAGCATGCTATGACAAAAGTTATTATGCTGATTTATGTGGTTCAACACATTTCAAACAGTCAAGGTATGGAATGACAGGCTATATAAGAATGTTTGATTATGGCACAAGTTGCCATTTATTCAGGCCATTATCCACCAAGATTGATTTCATCACTACATATAAAATCAAGAATGGTACACAGGAAACAATCCTAAAGCCCTCATTAGGTATTGGAGTTACTTTTTTAAGTTTAGTTGCTCATTATTCAACTAACGAGCCCATATTTAAAGTCAATGAGGAAGATTGTCGGTTTCGTTATTCTGCATCCTTTGCAATTCTTAATGATAAATTGAATGCTGGATTTAGTTACGTTGGAATTAACAGACCGGACTACAAGGCTTCAAAAGCATCTCCCTGGCTCGCTGAAGATAGAACATTCGGTATATCTTTTTCGAACTTATTTATTCATTTAGCATTGAAGAAGAGATTTTCAAAAGCAGCCACAGCTTTGTTTGTCCAATCGGGAGATAAGTTTCCTCGTATTTATGCTTTAGATGAGCACTATGTCTCATACCGGCGATTAGGATGCTCTTACTCGAAAACAAAATTCTTGCTCTCTTTATCTTTTGGATTACTAAATGACAATATTAGGTTTAAAGAGTACAAAGCTGACCTTTTGTATCGGTTTAAAAGTTTTGACTTTGGGATAAAAGTAATTTACTGTGATGAACCTGCTAATTATAACGACTTTGTTTTCCATTCTGTCATCCAACCATTTCCGTTGACAAATATGACCCTGATAAATTACTCTTTAACGTATCATTTTAATAGAAAACGTGCTCATTACGCTAATTGGGCGAATATGGTTGTATTCTGAAATTAAAAAGCAGGATTAAAAAATCAGAATCACATTGAAACCACACTGAACTCTGTCCGACGATTATTGGCGCGGCCTTCAGGCGTGTCGTTGGTATCAATAGGCTTGCTTTTGCCGTAACCTTTGTACGTAAGACGTTCTTTTGCAATGCCATGTTCAACCAGGTAATTGTAAACAGCCAGCGCCCGTTGCTCCGAAAGGTCGTTATTGTGCTGTTCGGCACCGGTATTGTCGGTATGGCCTCCGATTTCGATGGTCATGGTGGTGTTGCGCTGCATGAACTCAACAAGCTTATCAAGTTCAGCAATCGATTCAGGCTTAAGCTCAAACTGGTCGGTTCCGAAAAAAATATTGTGAAGGATCACCGTCTCACCAACACTTACCGGTTGCATAGGTATATCAAGTTGCTGCGGGTTCTCTTTACCGGAACCATTGGTCAGGCTGAAATTCTTCGAGAAAAAGAGGTATCCCTGGCAGGTAACATTTAGCGCATAATCATGATCGGTGGGAAGACAAAGCAGAAATTCGCCCGTAACCGCATCGGAAGTGGACCTGACGATAATTCGATTGGTCGCAAGGTCGATAAGTTCAAAACTTGCTCCCAGCGGATGCTGGTCTCTTTTGTCGAAGACTCTGCCCTCAACGTATGATACCGGCTGCGGCCTGGCTTCTTTCGGCAGTTGAAAGCGGTAGATGTCAATATTACCGAAACCGCCTTCCTTGTCGCTCGAAATGTAGGCTGCATCGCCTCCTGCATTGATTACAAGATTAATTTCATCTCCTTTTGTATTTACC
This sequence comes from Bacteroidales bacterium, assembly GCA_035403045.1. Taxonomy (GTDB): domain Bacteria; phylum Bacteroidota; class Bacteroidia; order Bacteroidales; family UBA4417; genus UBA4417. Next base: position 7,832 of record DAONEL010000094.1, on the reverse strand, counting down.
GGGTAGCCGATATTCACGGCTTTAGTCCAGTTGCCGTTAATATCCATTCGCGAAACAAACAGGTCGGCACCTCCCATGCCAGGATGCCCTTCGGAGGAAAAATAAAGGGTACGGCCGTCAGCGTGGATGAAAGGCGCCATCTCATCCGCAGGGGTATTAATAGAATCTCCAAGATTTACCGGCGAATTCCATGAGCCGTCCGACTGCATCACGGTACAGAAAATATCCGAACCTCCTTTCGAGCCTTTTCGGCTGCTGACAAAATATAAAGTTCTCCCATCTGAAGAAAGGCAGGGTTGCGAGTCCCATGCTGTTGAATTTACTGTTTTACCGAGATTTTTCGGCTCAGTCCACTGGTTACCATGACGCTGGGAAGTATATAGGTCGCAGGATCCGTATGAATCGTAACGGCTGCAACAGGTCAGGTAAAACGACATACGGTCGGGTGACAGGCACAAAGCGCCCTCGTTTCCCGGAGTATTGATCGGTTCACCCAGCTCTGTTGCCAGGCTCCACTTGCCATTTTCCTTGTGTGATTCAAAAAAGCTTTCGTTATCCCTGCGGTCGGCACCGCGACGTGTGAAGTACATCTGCTCCTCGTCAACACTCACCGAGTTTATATATTCGTAGCCATTGGTATTAACGGCATCACCGACATTCACCGGGTTGAAAGGCACCGGATTGGCCATCATTTTCAACCTGTAATCGCAAAGAGGCAGATTTTTAGAGACTTTGCTCAGTTCGACCTGTCCTTTGGGATGAAATGAGAGATATTTAAGATAATTGGCCTTCGCTTCTGCATAATTTTCAAGTGAAAACTGGAGATTTGCAATGATATAATAGGCTGGCGGAAAAATTGCCGAATCAATAGCCAGTGCTTTCTTGTATTCGGGAATAGCCTGTTCCGGCTGTTTCAGGTCACTGAAAAGATCACCGCGTAGCAGATAAGCTTCGGCAAAGGTTGAATCTTCCTTGAGAACCTCACCCAACTGTTTCATTGTGAGCATATACTCACGCTGGTCGTAAAGCTGCAATGCCTTATCGTACAAACGAATAGCCTTTGCATTTTTTGAATGCTGCCCTGACGAATAAAAAGGAGATGAGATCAGAAAAAGGATAAAAAAGGATATAACAGCGCTTTTCATCGGCAGGATTTATCTAGCGAAGTTAGCTAATATTTTGAAATTCACCACTTGTAAAACGAGCTTACACTCCGATTATTATAATGAAGCACGAATAGAATCAGCCTTTTCAGGGAATGTGCATGTACTTATGCGTCTGGAGTGACACATTCCACCGGGGATGCTGCTGCACATAATCCACAATGAATGGCATCATGACGGAACTACGGCTCCATTCAGGCTGGAGGCAGAGGTAACAATCGTTACTGACTTTTGCGGCATTTTCCTCGGCCCATTCAAAGTCAGTTTCATCGAACACAATGACTTTCAACTCATTGGCTACCCGAAAAACCTCCGGCAATGGCGGGCTTTTCTTTTTTGGCGAAAGGCAAATCCAGTCGAACTCACCTGTAAAAGGATGCGATCCTGAAGTTTCGAGATGTACCGACTGGCCACATTTGTGTAACTTCCTGCAAAGCGCATCAAGATTGTACATCAGCGGTTCACCTCCCGTAACGACCACCGTTTTTGAAGGATTGACGAGCGTACGGTTAACAATTTCTTCCACATCAGTAGCCGGGTGCAACTTCGGGTTCCATGATTCTTTGACGTCACACCAGTAACAGCCCACATCGCATCCGCCAATGCGAAGGAAATAAGCGGCTTTGCCGGTGTGATAACCTTCACCCTGGATGGTGTAGAAGTCTTCCATCAACGGAAGTTTCTGGCCGTTAGATACTTTGGTATTCAAATATTAAATCCTGTTAATGTCGAATTTTGGTTAGTGATCCGGATAAGAATCAAACTTCTTTATTATATGCTTTCATGGTATTCATCAGCAGCGAAACCACAGTCATCAGTCCGACACCGCCCGGAACAGGGGTAATAAAGCTGCATTTTGGCGATACTTCGTCAAATTTTACATCACCGGTCATGTGGTATCCCTTTTCTTTGGTTTCATCAGGGATGCGATGAATGCCTACATCAATCACAACGGCACCTTTTTTCACCATATCAGCGGTTACATATTCGGGTTGGCCGATGGCAGCTATGAGAATATCGGCAGTAGCTGCCAGTTCCTTAATATTGGGAGTACGTGTATGACAGAGAGTCACTGTGCAGTTACCGGGTTTTGCTTTTCGTGAAAGCAGAATACTTATCGGTGTCCCAACAATATTGCTCCGGCCGAGCACCACGCAATGTTTACCTTCAGTTTCAATGCCATAACGGTCAAGCATGGTGATAATGCCATAAGGTGTAGCCGAAATGTAAGCCGGAACACCCAGTACCATTTTGCCGATATTAACAGGGTGAAAACCATCCACATCCTTATCGGGCCTGATCCGTCCAATCACCTTGTCAACCGAAATATGCGCCGGCAAAGGAAGCTGAACGATGAACCCGTCGACCTCATCATCATTGTTGAGAAAATCAACGATTTCGAGTACTTTTCGCTCAGGAGTATTAGCCTCGAGCCTGTAAACCGAAGAAGTGAATCCCACTTCACGGCAGGATTTCTCTTTGCTGTTGATATACGACTGGCTTGCCGGGTCGTCACCAACCAGCACTGCGGCAAGGTGCGGCGCCCGCCTTCCTGAATCGATAAGGGCAGATGTCTGCTTTGCAAGCTCAAGCTTTATTTCTGCTGCAAGTTTCTTTCCGTCGATTAGTTGCATGGGTGTTTGGGTAATGGTTATTGGGAAATAGTTAATGGAGATTGGGC
>DAONEL010000094.1:0-4888 GCA_035403045.1 Bacteroidales bacterium | reverse complement strand
TCAAACTCGCAGCCTACCTCCTCTTTGCACTTTTCATCTTTTGTGCCATCTGGCGGGCTCCGCCGGTTGACAGCATTTTCATCATTTTACGGGTATCGTCAAATTGCTTGATAAGCCTGTTTACTTCCTGTATGTCTTTTCCACAACCCAGGGCGATACGTTTGCGTCGGCTACCGTTGATAACAGCGGGGTTTTCACGTTCGAGCGGGGTCATGGAATGAATAATGGCTTCTATTCCCTTGAAAGCGTTGTCATCGATATCAACATCTTTCAACGCTTTGCCCATGCCGGGAATCATGCCCATGAGGTCTTTCACATTGCCCATTTTTTTGATCTGCTTGATCTGTGACAGGAAGTCGTTAAAGTTGAACTGGTCTTTGGCCAGTTTTTTCTGCAACTTCCTTGCTTCTTCCTCATCATATTGCTCCTGGGCACGTTCAACCAGTGAAACAATGTCACCCATCCCGAGAATACGGTCGGCCATACGTTCGGGATAGAAGATATCAATGGCTTCCATTTTTTCGCCAATCCCCACGAACTTAATGGGTTTATTCACCACAGCCCTGATGGTCAGCGCGGCACCGCCACGGGTATCACCATCGAGTTTTGTAAGAATAACGCCTTCGTAATCAAGACGTTCATTGAAGGTTTTTGCTGTGTTCACTGCATCCTGTCCGGTCATCGAATCGACAACAAACAGTGTTTCGTGCGGGTTAACGGCAGCTTTAACGGCAGTAATCTCATTCATCATCTGCTCATCGATGGCCAGGCGACCGGCAGTATCGATGATGATTACATTGAAACCATGATCACGGGCATGATTCAGAGCATTTTTTGCAATCTTCACCGGGTCTTTGGTATCCGGTTCCGAATATACTTCAACGCCTATCTGTTCCCCGAGCACTTTCAACTGTTCGATAGCAGCAGGTCGATAAATGTCGCAGGCAACCAGCAAAGGACTTTTACCCCGTTTTGTGTGGAGAAAATGTGCCAGCTTTGCCGAGAAGGTCGTTTTACCGGAACCTTGCAGACCAGCCATCAGGATCACGGTGGGAGAGCCTTTCAGATTCAACTCCACTTTTTCACCGCCCATGAGCGAAGCAAGTTCATCATGAACGATTTTCACCATGAGTTGTCCCGGAGAAACTGCCGAGAGTACATTCTGCCCCAGCGCCTTGACTTTGACCTGGTCGGTAAATTCCTTGGCAACCTTGTAACTTACATCGGCATCAAGCAAGGCCTTACGCACGTCTTTCAATGTTTCGGCAACGTTGATCTCAGTTATATAGCCCTGTCCTTTGAGGAGTTTAAATGCCCTGTCGAGCCTGTCGCTTAAATTTTCAAACATAGTTTGCAGCTATTCTTTTACTCTTTTGAAGAGTGCAAAGGTACGATTAAATGGACAATGGACAACCTGCCAGACAAAGGCTTGTGTGAAAGGGCCCCGTGGAGAATGGACAATGAATTGAAAATTGAAAATTGATCCCGGTAGCTATCGGGATTGAAAATTGAAAATTGGAATGATCCTGATAGCTATGCACTATGCACGAGCATCACACCGGCAAGTAACGAATTTATCTTTAACACATTAACAAATAGCAATTAATACTACTTTTGTCTCAATCATTTTTCAATTTAAACAAACCGATCATTCACACATGAGAAAACTCATTACTCTCAGCATTGCTGTCCTGTTGACTTTTTACGTTACAGCAGCCACTGTTACCATCGAAAAAGCCCGTCTGGTTGCCGATAACTATTTCAGGCACTATTCAGGAAGGACGGAACTCACTCTTAAAGAATCGTCATCTGTTGACTATCAGGGCACTATGACCTGTTATATTTTTAATTACGAAAGCGGCGGATTTGTCGTTGTTTCGGCTGACGACGTCGCTGTCCCAATTCTGGCCCAATCGGACAAAGGTTCTTTTGAACTTATTCCACCGGTTCATTTCTGGTTGGATGCAATGAATGAAGAAATTCATGCTCTTATAAGCCGGAATTATGATAACAATACTTACACCAGTGACTGGCAAAGGTTAACAAATAATCAATTTGACCGCTCGGTGCAGGATGTTGGGCCATTGCTCAGTACAACCTGGGACCAGGGACAATGGTATAACTATTATTGCCCGCCAGCCAGTGGCGGCCAGGGAGGAAAAGCATGGGCAGGTTGCGTTGCAACAGCCATGGGGCAAATAATGAAATACTATAATTACCCTGCAAAGGGATTCTCCTCGGTTTCATATTACGAAAATGATAACGGCATACTTACCGCCAATTTCGGTAACACGACATATGCATGGTCATCAATGGGCAATACAGCTGCAAGCGGCAATTATCAGGCCATTGCAACATTGCTTTATCACCTTGGAGTTTCTGTTTATATGGATTACGGAGGCAGCGGATCGGGAGCATACAGCGAAGATGTGATCCCTTCATTGTCCACCTATTTTAATTATGATCCGTCAACAATGAAGTTTAACGACAAAGCCAATTACTCAGCAGCTCAATGGGTTGCATTGCTTAAGGCAGATCTCGATCTGAATCACCCGGTATATTATGCAGGGTCAACCGCAACCAACGAAGGTCACGCATGGGTTTGTGATGGTTACAGGTCGAGTGATGACAAATTTCATATGAATTGGGGCTGGAGCGGAACATCGAATGGCTATTTTGCTGTAACGACAAACATCTCAGCCGGAGGATGGACATTTACAAAGAACTTTCGGACAGTGACAGGAATCCAGCCGCAACCATTGTTTGTAAGAATTAACGATATCAGGGATAACCAGCTTATCAGCAAAAATACCGACCTGCAGCTTTCAGGAGGAATGGTCGATGGAAATGCTTCCGTCATCAATCTTTACCTTGACGATAATCTGGTTTATTCTACCAACAATAACACATTCAATACAAACCTTGATCTTACACCATTCGATATGAAAAGCTACACTCTGAAGGCCGAAGCCATCTCGGGTGATGATACTGCATTTCACATTATTCCAGTTTCGATTTCCGAATGGGAGACCAGGAATAGTAGTTTCTCGCGCGGCTACAGAGGATTGAATTACATTCATGCAGTTGATAGTATGATTGCATGGGGAGTTTCTTATGACGGATCGGGCAACAGCCTCTACAGAACTGAATTTTCCAGGACAACTGATGGTGGCAAAACCTGGACTTCAGGCGAAATAATTCCTGATGATGACTATGGAATTGGTAACATTAGCGCCGTGAATGAAAATATTGCCTGGGCAACGGTTTATTATAGTGGTGCTACTCAGACCAATTTATGCGGGGTTTATAAAACAACAAATGGCGGATCAACATGGACGCATCTGCCCGGAGTTCTTCAGGGTTCTGCCTCATTTGCTGATAATGTATATTTCTGGAACGAAAATGAAGGCATTTGTCATGGCGATGTAACCGGAACAGGTACAAGCGCTTACTTCGAAATTTACACAACCAGCGATGGTGGTGCTACCTGGACAAGAGTGCCCAAAGCTAATATTGGTGGTGGTGCTAACCCGGCATCAGGTGAAGGCGGATGGACATCTGTAATTGACGCCATTGGCGACAGCACCGTAATGTTTGGTTCAAATAAAGCCAAGCTGTATATCTCGCACGACCGGGGTTACAATTGGACAATTTCAGCTACCGGCATTACTCCCGCAACCAATGGAGGTATCAATATAATTGCTTTTAAAGATGACATGAACGGTCTCGTTGCCCAAACGGCTACAACGGTTGTTGTTAAGGAAACGCATGATGGCGGAGCAACGTGGCAAACTGTCACTCCTACCGGTGATTTTTTCACAAACGATTTTTGTTATGTACCGGGCACAGAAAATACATTTGTTTCAACAGGAGCATCTACCGGGGCTACCGGAGCCTCATACAGTACTGACGGAGGACACTCCTGGACACTGTTTGAAGGCACAGAAAGTTCACAATTTCTGGCTACTGATTTTGCTGACAGCAAACATGGCTGGGCAGGAACATTTGAAGCGCGTGATCTAAAAGACGGCATGTTCAGGTTTACCGGTGAGGTTGGTGTGTCTGGTTCAACACTGGCTGCTATTCAGAATCTTTCAGCACTGATTTACAGCCGGGATGTATATCTCTCATGGTCAGCCCCTGCCGGTTCGGGTAATCTACTGAATTATAACATTTACAGAAATGATACATTGATCGGAACTTCTCCGGCATCCCTGCTTGAATATGCGGACCTTGGAGTGGCTAATGGCCAGCAGACTTACTGCGTTACCGCGGTTTATGATTTGGGAGAGTCTGAACCCGTTTGCGCTGTAGCATGGATTACCGTCGGCACCGGTGAAAATACGGCCTCCGCCCTAAAGGTTTATCCCAACCCTGCTACCGGTTATGTAATGGTTGAATCGGCTGAAAATATCAGCAGGATCAGGATACTCAATATGGTCGGCAACGAAGTGTATCATTATACCGGCGATGTGAACAGCCAGAAAATATTGACTTCCGGAATGAACCCCGGCATGTATATTATGCAGGTAAATTCGGGAAACAAAACCATCACCAGGAAGCTTACCATCAAATAATTATGAAATAAATGCCGGAAAAAACATGCCGGCTAATACAAAAGGCTGCCTGAGAACTGGCAGCCTTTTGTGTTCTTTACCACTTAAAAGATTCAGGATCATTGTGCGCAGAAGACACTCTGGTTCTCAATTGAACAGAAACGTTCAACAGTATATTTACCAGAAGCAGGTTTCAAAAAGCCTATCACTGCCTTTCACACCCTCAAAATCTTCTCCATCGGTTTACCTTTCGCCAGTTCATCAACCAGTTTATCGAGATAGCGAATTTTCCTCATTAGCGGGTCCTGAATTTCTTCGACACGATAACCACA
>DAONEL010000093.1:0-10858 GCA_035403045.1 Bacteroidales bacterium | reverse complement strand
ACCCGCGACCCCGTGCGTGACAGGCACGTATTCTAACCAACTGAACTACCGAACCGATTCAAAGAGCAATTCGTTTTTAAACGAGGCGCAAAGGTAATACTTTCCACGAATATTCAAACTTATGTATGAAATTTTTTCGTGCATAAATCCAGAATTACCTGTTACAGATAGAAATGAACGGGCAGTAAGTACAATTATCCTGGTTTTCAGTCTGTTGAAAGTGAGTTGCAGGGTCAAATATTTCGGCTAACAAGTTTGTAAGGTATTCCTCAAACAGGTTTAGAATATCGCCGTTAAGCATTTCCGACTTCCTGATTTTTGCTTTTTGCAGGTAACGTTTCGGCGTTTTAAGTGAAACAATTCCCGATACAAATTCACCGGCTACCGGGTGATTTTGACAATAAAGCCAGGTATAGCAAAGCAACTGCAACATCTTTTGAGGTTTTTTCATCAAAGCCAGATCGCCGGGATCATCAAGGCTGAGTTCCGATGGTTGCAAGGTGCCGGTTTTATAGTCAATGATCCTTAGCTGGTTCCCGAAGAGGTCAATCCTGTCGGTTGTGCCTTTTATGGCTACTTCATGAGTCTCACCGTTTTCATGGGAAGGAATATTTAACTTACCCCAAAACTTCTCTTCAAGATGAAGAATTTTAAGCATTGCTTTCTCCCGTGATAGCTTTTCTGCTTCTGTTTCGAGGAAACTTCGCACCATGTTGCGCGCAACATTCACGATAATAAGGTTCTTGCCTGTATCAAGATCACTCCCCGGAAATTGACGGCAAAGTTCTTCTCTTACCAATGCTGTTGCGGGTTCAAGGAGTGAACGAATATCATCTGCATCCATCGTTTTACCCAGGTAAGGTTGAAAAACTTTCTGGAAAACACTGTGAACGGCATTCCCCAACATGCTGGCGTCAATGGTTTCTTCAACAGCATCAGGCTCCTGCAAGCCAAGAATTGCCGAAAAATAGAACTGCAATGAACAATTGAGATAACTGCTCAACAACGAAGGCGAAAATCCGCTGATTGCAATTTCTTTCAGTCTTTGAACTGCTGACTGAGTTTTAGGAATAGTGATAACAGGCGGGGCATTTGCTACTGAAACTGATCCCACCACCTGCTCCAGTATGACAGCTTCGGGATTGTAAATTGGCAGTTCGTAAAGCAGTTGTGTAATAAACCGGCTTTTTTCACCATTGCCCATCTCATCAGCCTCGGTATTATATAGCAGCCAGGCTGTTTTAGCCCTTTGCAAAAGCCTGTAAAAGTGGTATGCAAATACAGCATTATGTTCACGATAGCCCGGCAATCCAAACTCTTGCCTTATATCAACAGGTATAAACGAATCCTGCCTTTTCCCTTTCGGAAGAAGCCCTTCATTCACCGAGATCATGATCAGCGTGTCGAAATCGAGGGTGCGCGTTTCAAGTACGCCCATTACCTGGATTCCTTTCAATGGTTCGCCATAAAATGGAAGCCGCATGGTTCCGGCAAGATTCGTAAATAGTGCGTGAAGTGTTTCAAAATCAGGTAATTGTGGCAGTTCGCCCATCAATAGTTGAAGGTCGTGGATGATGTCGGCAATTCCAAAGAGGAACTCTGTTTCGATACCCGAACTGGGTGAAACCGCCGTTTCAGAGCGGTCATTACCTTCTTCTGATGTAACTTTCACCAAAACTATTATCCTTTGTAACAGCGTCAGCAGATTTGTTGCATTATTTTCACCAGAAATGAAAGGTTCAAACGCATCACCCAGCAAATCATCGTAGTTATGAAGAATTTTCAGAAAATCTAAACCCTGGTAAAATGAGCGGCTTAGCTCTTTGGCCTCATCAAAGGTTGCATTGCCTCTCAGGGGCCTGCGACCACTCAGGTACGGATGTTTCAGAAGTCGGAGAATGTCATCGCGATAGTACCTGCACACCGTATTGCCATCCCTTGTTGTGCCGTATTTCTGTGAGTTTATCACAAGGTTTAACACCGTATCAATCAGGGAGTATGCAGGCGTGAGTTTCATGGAAAATCCCATGGTAACGTTGAAATCGCTGATGCTCGCCGGGATCGAGTTGAGCACCGGGATCAGCAATCCTTCATCAACCAGCACCACGGCTATACTTCCGGCCTTTTCCTTGTCAAGCGAATCAAGTAACTGACCGGCAAATTTGGCCTGGCCAATGTTTTTAGGAATTCCCGTTATATGAATCTGCCGGTTAGAATTTTTATAGAAATCAGATATCCAGCTAATTGGGCCGAACTGGTTATTATCGCGATATTTACGCATGAAGAGACCGGCTTCATGGCTGCCGTCGTCGAGGTAATAACTGTCGGCATCCCAGTATAATTCAGCTTTTCCGGCATTTTTCAATGTGGAAAACAGCCGTTCTTCAACCGGTGTTAAGGCATTGAATCCGGCAAAGATCACCCTGTGCCACTCGTCAAACGACGTGTTATCAAGGTTTTCGATAAGGCGGCGGAAGGCGAGTCCCATGTATGCCTGTCCGTTGGTGATGAGTTCTGCCCTGAACTGCGCATAGAGCGGCGCCAGCGATTTGTAAAACTCCAGGTAGCTTTTCTCAAAATCGGTGAGAGGCTTGCCATCAGGGTTCCAATGCTCAATAGCCCTGGCATCAGTGAGATAACTGAAAACGGATGTTCCGTCGATAAGGTGCTGGTCAATTTCATCAAAATCGGACAAAAGGCGGTTTCCCCAGGTGATGAAGTCCTTCAGCGGCCGGGCTTTATCGCCAAAGTCGTTATAATAGAGTTTGTACAGATTGATGAGAAGTGCAGGCTGGCCGGCAATTGTCAACCCCGACTTCAGCGCCACAAAATCTTCGATGGCAAAAACTTCCGGCGACCAGAGCGGCTTCTGAAGATGCAGTGCCAGGTACTTTCTGAAATATAATCCTGCGCGCCTGTTTGGGAACACAAGGCACAGGTTGCTTATGTTTTTTCCATAAGTGAGAAAAAGCTCATCGGCAAGCTGTTGCAGAAATGGTTTCAAAACGGTATTTAAATCTGATTAACTGTGTTTTAAATTGATTTCAAGATATTTGGCCGCCTCGGTGAGATCCTGCGGTTTACCCATATCGAACCAATAATTGTTATCACTAAGATATGCTTTTACCGGATATCTGCTGCAAAGACGCAGATAAACATCAACAATCGGGAACCAGCCGCTTTCGGTAACGAGCTGAAAAAGTTGAGGACTGATCACATGTATGCCGCCAAAAGCCAGTGGTTGCAGAGGCTTCTGAACAAGAACAGGAATTTTTTCTTCACCTGTTTTTACATTTTTCCATCCCCTGAGTTGCAGCGCATCATCAAAAAGAAAGTACCTGGAGGTTTCGCGTTTACTCACAGAAAGTGTTGCCAAGGCTCCCTGCCCGGTATGATAACTGATCATTTTCCGAAGGTCAATATCTGAGATAACATCCACATTATGAACCAGAAACGGCTTGTTGTCATCAAAAAACCATGCAGCTTTCAGCAGTCCGCCACCGGTTTCGAGCAACTGCCCGGTTTCGTCGGAGAACAAAATCCGCAGTCCGAAGGAATTGTTGGCTTTCACAAAGTCAATCACCTGGCCGGCAAAATGATGGACATTGATGATGATCTCGTTGAATCCGCCGGCTGCCAGTTTTTCGATGAGCCATTGTAACATGGGTTTGCCTGCAACCGGGACCAGTGCTTTAGGCATGGTTTCAGTAAAAGGAGTGAGGCGCGTTCCAAGGCCGGCGGCAAAAATCATTGCTTTCATGATTCCAGGTCCTTCTGCTTGAAATAATTGCGCATCAACACTTTTTTTAACTCCCTGTGTATCACCAGTTCCGTAATAATATCAGCGATTCCCCACTCAGGATGCTGTTCGCCGGCCTGAGCAATTTTGTCCTCACCCAGGTCGATATGATATAGCAATGATGCTAATTTATGATAATCATTTTCAATGAGTTGCGTAATATATACTGAAAGCTGCCTGAACATTTCCTCATAAGCCAGATCAGCATTCCCTGAGAATGTGACATCAAAGCCAAACATTCCGAAATCTTTCTGCACCTGCTTAACAGTCTGGCTGATGATTGCTGACTTGTTTTTATATAGTTCAATATCAAACTGTTCCACAGTTAATTAATCTTTTTGGGTTTACAGACATATTTCTCTTTCCGCGCTTGCCTTCCGCACCTTTTACATTCGAACCGGGGATTTTTCTGTTTGTCCTTCAGTTTATCGGGGTCTTTGGTTTCGCATAGGGTTTTTGTCATATCGTTCCTTGTACAATAAAGATGTTTACTCTTCGCCCGGAGCCCTGTATTTTCCCGTAGGCTCCAGTTGGGTGTGAATGAGTTCTATGTTAAGCGAATAGCGTTCTTCGAGATAGCGCGCCAGCCTGTCGGCACAGTACACTGAGCGGTGCTGCCCGCCGGTACAGCCGAAATTCACCTGCAGGTTTCTGAAACCACGTCTCTGGTATTCCAGCACCGACTGATCAATCAGTTTAAATACATTTTGCATAAACTTTTCAATAGCCGGTTCACGTTCAAGAAATTGGATCACAGCGGTATCCCTGCCTGTCAGGTGCCGGTAATGCTCCCACCTGCCGGGATTTGGAAGCGCCCTGCAATCGAATACAAAGCCGCCGCCATTACCTGAATAATCAGGAGGAGGGGCGTTTTTAAACGAAAAACTGTTGATGTTTACCGTAAGTGACTGGTTTTGTGCAAACGAAGGTGAAGAAATATTGAGCCTGGCTATGTATTCAAGGGTGGCATTAAGAGCAGGAGTGGCCGGTTTCAGATGGATGTTGTCGAGAAACCAGCGCACATTGTCGACCGCGAAAGGAATGCTTTGAAGAAAATGGGCACGACGTTCGTAATAACCGCGAAACCCATAGGCGCCCATTACCTGCAGTAGCCTGATAAGTACAAATGCGTTGTATTTTTCAATGAAGTCCTTTTCAGCTATGGTGGTATATCGGTTCACGTTTTCGATATACCAGTGCAGCATTTCTTCCCTGAAACTGAAGGGCAGGTTTGCTTTTACCTGGAACAGCAGCGAAGCGAGGTCATATTGCAATGGGCCGCGCCGTCCGCCCTGGTAATCAATGAAGTATGGTTTACCTTCACTGATCATGATATTGCGTGCCTGGAAATCGCGGTACATAAAGTACTTACTGTCAGCTTCAAGGAGGTAACCTGAGAGCGTTTCAAAATCCTTTTCGAGGGCGTATTCGTCAAACGGAATACGTAACAGCTTCAGAAAGAAGTATTTAAAATAATTCAAGTCCCAGTGCATCGACCGGGAGTCGAAATCCTGTACAGGGTAACACGCCGAATAATCGATTCCTGACCCGGCAACTATCTGGAATTGAGGCAGCAAAGCCACAGTGTCGCGATACAATCCGCGCAGGGTTTCTGAAGGGCGTTCAGTTGACTGATCACTCTCAAGCAGGTCGAAGAGAGAATCCCTCCCAAGATCACTCAGCAGGTAAATGTCTTTTGCGGTGTTCTCGGCGTATATTCCGGCTACCGGCAAACCGGCTTGCAGGAAATGTCTTGTAAATGAGAGAAAAGCTGCATTCTCCTGCTTATCAGGATTATACACGCCGATCGCCTGCCGCCAGTGTCCGTAGATACGGAAATATTGCCTGTAAGAACCAGCCTGCGGCAACGATTCTATCTCAATGCCTTCTTCTCCTGACCAGTGCCGGAATAGTTCCTTCAGGTCTTCTATGTGATTGTCAGACACTTGTTTTGAAGTATTTTTATTATTTGCGTTTCATAAGCGATTTTACGAAAGTAGCATTTTTCGCGGTTGATTGTCCGCTGATTTTATTGCCAGTATCATGTTTGCGTAAATCACGTAATAAAAGCGGTAAGTTTTCCATGGCAGGATTTCATCATCACAAAACTTAAATTTCCTATCTTTGTTAAAATTGGTGATCAAAATAAATAATTGCTAATACTATGGAAAGCAAAGCATTAGAAATACTTAAGATGGCAATCCTGATGGAAAAGCGCGGAAAAGCGTTTTATGAGAAGATGGCCGAACAAACCGACAGTGAGGGTGCTAAAATGATCTTCATGACAATGGCCGAAGAAGAGAAAGAGCATGTAGAGTACCTCTCGAAACAATTTTCGTATTATGTGAAGGAGAAACACTTTGCAAAACCTGATACAACGGCCGATATCTCAGATGAAATTTCGGGTGAAATTCTCAATAAGGAGATTGTAAAACAGATATCGGCTGCCAGTTTTGAGGCTGCAGCTATCTCGGCTGCCATGGATTTCGAAACTCGGGCGGTGGAAGTGTATTCAAAACGTGCTGAAGAAGCCGAAGACCCCAACGAAAAGGAAATGTATGCCTGGCTGGCAGAGTGGGAGCGGGGACATCATAAGATACTTCACGACCTTAACGAAGCCCTGAAGGAGAGTATCTGGAACGATAACCAGTTCTGGCCGTTCTAAGGATTATTAAAAGCTGGATAAAAAGCGCTGCCTGTTATTGACAGGCGGCGCTTTTCGTTAGTAACATCAATCCACCCTGATCACCCTGCTCCCCGATACCGACCTGAATTCAGGGTTGTACATGGCGTCGGCGCTCACCGGGCCCAAGGTGTAGGTGCCTTTGTTTACGACCCTTACCGTGTAATAAAACGTGGAAATGCCCGATCGCAGCGTAGTGAAGAAACTGACCCGGTCATCGCGTATATCCTGATAGTCGGGAGTGCTGGCATTCTGCTGCCAGGAATAATTTCGTTCGGCCACCAGCCGGGAGTTTTCAATTTCGAAACAAGCGGGCAGCAGATCAGTAATGGCAACATTTTCAATGGTTTTACCCCCTTCGGTTTCTGCCGTGATTTTCACTATCACCAGGTCATTCACTTTGAATAAATCACCGTTTAAAACCTGTCCCGTCCGGTCGAGGAATTGTTTCCGCACCTTTAGTGAGCGGTCTTCATCTCCGGCTGCTGGTTTGTATGGTATTCCCGAGAGTTCGTAGAAGTAATAAAGGTTGCCTTTTCCGCTGGTGCTGATGGTTGCTTTGGCCGCAGCCAGGTTGTTGGTAAGTACCAGGTCATCACCAATGAAAGGTTTGGCCTGCTTTCCATTGATCGAGATGCTTGCTTTGACATCAGAACCCGCTGTTTTTCGGGCAAACTTGCCAATAGCCGTCATGCAAAAGGCGTTTTCCTGTGTGGTGAGGTAGCGCCGTTCCTTCATTTCCTTGCCGATTGATTGCAGGAGTTGTCCAACCTGGGAATTATCAGGGTCTGCTTCGAGCAGTGCATTCAACGCTATGGCACGGTCACGTAAGTAGGATGCGAATGATCCTCCTGCAAGCGACTGAATCTTTGATGTTCCGAAAGCGGGGGGCAATACTGCCTGGTAACTGCGGCGATCGCCGGCAATCATGTAAGCAGCAGCCAGCAGGTAACGGCTTTCTGACGTGAGTGTACCGGCCTGCGATTTATAGAAGTTCATCGTGGGTACCTGTGCCCTGTCGGCCAATGCCAGCACGTAAAGCGAATAGAAGATTTCCTGGGCCGGGGTTGTTACCGAAGAGATTGTTCCTGATGGCTGTGTATAGAAATAGGTTTCCGCCTGCCGGCTTTTTACCTTCTGTTCAAGGTACTTCAATGCATTTGAATACACCTGGTCATTGGTTTGATAACCCGCTTTCTGGGCTTCGGTGAGGAAGTGTGCAATATAAGCTGATATCCACCATTGGTCGTTGCCACCACTCTGCCACATGGGAAATCCGCCGTTATACAACTGGTGTGCTTCAACCATGTAGATTGCCTGTTGAATATTATTCTCAGGAGTTCCATACCGGTCATCTTCAGGGGCGATGAGTTGCTGGTGCGCCGCTGCTGCTATATCGCGGAGGTAGAGTTGCGGGAAAGCTGCCGAAACCGTTTGTTCCATGCAGCCATAGGGGTAACGGATCAGGTCACTGAGATTCTTCAGGTACTCTGCAGCCGGCGACCTGCTAAGCATTAGCCGCGAACGGACACCCTGTGGCATAAGTCCGGAGGCAAAATCAAGCGTTTTGGAACTTCCGCCTTTTACCATCCCCGATCCGGTAATGAATGTAAGACCGGCAGCAGGCCGGACAGGCAGTTCGACTTTTTCGGTGAATTTTTGCCCCATGGCATTAACGGTTACATTCACAACCCCGTTGCCAATGCCAGACCCAGCCGCTATTTCAAAGGTGTAAGCCTGCTCGCGGTTTACTTCCAGCGTAGCCGTTTGTTTTGAACTGCCCGAAACTGACAATGGTGCATTGGCTGAAACATCGATGGTTGCTTTGGCAGAATTGTTAGTCGTGTTTGTAAGATTTACAATCATGGTGACTTTGTCGCCGGGGCTCATGAACCGTGGCAATGCAGAGCTGATGATCACTGGATCAGCAACGCGAATGGTTTTCTCAGCCGAGCCGAAACGATTGTCCTTGTATGCAACCGCCATCACGCGCAACGCGCCTGAAAACTGCGGAATATCGACCGAGAAGCTCACCTGGCCTTTACCATCAGATTTCAACACTCCGCTCCACCTGGCAATGAGTTTTACCCTTTTGGAAGTCAGCGGGTTGACACGCCGCGCCAGGTCAAATCCTTCGCTGCCGGCAGGGCTGGAGCCTGACCGTTTCAGTTCGGGGAACAACTGTTTGTAAACATCGTAAGAAGCTACTTCGAGCGCTCTTTTCTGGAAAAACCAAACGTGAGGATCGGGTGTGACAAAACCGGTAACCTGCAGGATGCCTTCATCAACTACAGCTACTGAAACTTCGGCATTCGGAAGGGTATTTACAGTGATGACCTGCCGCATGTTCGACCGCGACTTGTCGGCAGCCTTTATCGTGACCTCAGCCCTGGTTTTCGGATCATCCACCTTAAGCGAGATCACACCATGCGCTACGGTGAGAGGCATCTCGGTGTCGGTTATCTTTTTGAAAAGCGTCGCTTCTATATACACATTCGGGAGGTGCTGCTCTGAAATATCCAAAACAAGGCTTGCTGATTTCTTCTTTACATCTATATACTTGTATTCCAGCACATTGTTTCTGGAGTAGGTTACAAGCATCTTCCCGTCGAACGGGGTGCTGAACAGTAGTTTTGCCTTATTACCGGGCTGGTATGCATCCTTATCGGCAGAAATATTTACCTCTCCCTCGCGGTTTACTTCGAATGAAGTATAATCAGTGTCGTTCCAGCTATACGCGTAAAAAGTGGATGAAACATAATTCTGGCTGCCGGGAAGCATCACTTTGAGCACATACTCACCCGACTGCGTTGGTGTGAATGGCAGAACTTCGCCTGAAGCGGAAATGGTGACTGCTTTTGAAAGTTCCACGGTTTCTTTTTGCTGCGAAATGTAGCGGTACCGGTCGCCATCGCGTTCAATGACCGTTTCATATTTGAGGTGCGAAATGACTACCTGTGCCTGTACATTTCCCTGGGCTTTGCCTTCGCGGTTCACGGCAATGAGCTTGAAATTCATTGGCTTACGGGTGCTTACCCACCGGTCGAATTCCCTGATACCGATGAGCACCGGCTGCGTCAGAATGTCGAATTTGCTCAGGCGGTTCACGGGGCGGCCTGTTTCATCAAAAACTGTTGTAAAAAGCGTTCCGTCAAGAATGCCGAGGCCTTCATAAGTTTCGGGTTTGATGGTAAGACTGGCTTTGCCTGCTTCATCGGTGACGCCGCTTGTGGTGAGTGATGCCAGGTAAGGCATATTTTTCGATTCAACCGTAAAGTTATAGTCGGGGAAGGCTTTAGGCTTAAAATATTTCCGCGACAGCCGTAGCTCGGCCTCTACTTTACGATTTGCAGCTGCAGCCCCGTACAGGTTATCGGCCTGTATGGCTGCCTGTATGGCTTCACCGGAATTATAGACTGATTTGTCGGTTTTAACCGTGACTTTGATCCTGTCGGGCATGAATTCTTCCACGGCGATGCGCCTTGTAGCCAGCAGCACATTGTTGGATGAGAACACTTCGATGGAATAGGTTCCGGTCATGGCCGAAGCAGGGATGTAGAACAACCCCGATGCTGAACCTTCGGTGGTAAGCTGTTTGCGCTGGCTCTGGTATTCCTTGCCGTTTGGCGCCAGAATCCTGATCTTCAGCGGCAGGTCTTTTACTGTCTGCCATTGCAGTGTCCTGACAATGGCGTTGTAATACACCGTATCACCCGGGCGGTACAGGTCGCGGTCGCCGTAGAGAAAAACATCGTAGTTGATATTGCTGGTGCGTTTGCCGCCTGCATCAAACCGCGACGTTTCCACCCTTGATGTGTTGAACAGGATGAAGTTGAAGTCGCCCTGGTACTCGGCAGAGACCATACTCAGCGTAAATCCAGGCGACTGTGTTTTGATGTTTTTCAGCATGGCAACCCCGCGGCTGTCGGTGGTGGCGCTGTATATCTTCTGGTTGTTGGAACTGTAGAAATCGATTTTTGCGCCTTTCATCGGTGATGCGTCACTGAGGGAGTTGACAAAGACGAGAATGTCGTCGGTACCTTCTTTCACGATAATGCCGAGGTCGGACAGCGATACCATGACGGCATCCTGCAACCAGCGTTTGTCGCTTGATTCAGCCTTTACTACGTACATGCCCCTGAAATTGTCAGTTACCTGGAAATCAGCCAGGTCGATATTAAGCAGCGACATATTCCCTGATTTTGGCAACGACCTGGTTTTGATCACTTTGCTCATTACCTGCCGGCCGTAATCCTCATCGAAAGGGTAAGTGGAATAATCGTAGTATTCATCGTCTTCGTAATCCCAGCGCCATTCCTGTCCCCTGCGCATGTAATGCTGCAGGTTGTTTTCGTAAACTTTGAACACGCTCACCC
>DAONEL010000092.1:0-10906 GCA_035403045.1 Bacteroidales bacterium | reverse complement strand
CCTTAATTCCAGTTTCCCTAAGTGCCTCTTTGTGACCTCAGTGACTCAGTGGTTCCTGTTTCCTGTTTCCTATTTCCTATTTCCAGTTTCTTATTTCCTGATTCCTTAATTCCAGTTTCCCTAAGTGCCTCTTTGTGACCTCAGTGACTCAGTGGTTCCTGTTTCCTGTTTCCTATTTCCTATTTCCAGTTTCTTATTTCCTGATTCCTTAATTCCAGTTTCCCTAAGTGCCTCTTTGTGACCTCAGTGACTTAGTGGCTCTTAATTCCAGATTCAAAATGAAGCCGTTAGCCCGAGGAAAGTTCCGTTGAGCACTTTACCTGCTTTTTCAAAAACTGACATATCGGGGCCTTTCATGATGCTTGCGCCGAGGTTTGCGGTGAGTGCATCGGTAATATTCCACTTGACGGTAGGGCGAATGAAGTATTCCCTGGAAGTAATGTTGTAATAACCCGAGATTTCGGCGTTGAGCACATCGTGGGCAAACAGTCTGTTCACTGAAAGAAAAAGGGCATGATTGGTTTCTTCCTGCTGGTAAAATATTTTGCGGTTGAAGAGTTCCGTTTCGTAATTGATCCTTTCAATGGCATATTGCATCTGCGCCAGCGGGTTGTAAGGATCGGTGAGCACGGGTTCGCTGATGGGTTGAAAGTCGAAAGTGAACTTGCCTATATACTGGAATATCGTTGTGAATCCCGAGATAGTTCGCTCTATGCCAAGTACATACGAAAGGTCGGGGTTCGGTATCTGCTGGTTTTCAAGGTAGTCTTTTGTAAGATTTACAGTAGCTTCACCCCTGAAGATCCATTGTGAAACCGGTATGGCAAAATCAGCTCCGATGGTGTTTTTCTTATACACTGCCGGGTTGTAGATCACATAAGGCGAGGGCTGAAAAAGTATGGTATCGGCCTTAAAACCGTAAAATGGGTCGTAGCCGTGAAAATAGGAGACTGAGAACCCGGCTGCCGGCAGCTCAAAATTGAGCCTTGCCGCAATGGAAGCATTTCTGGCTTTTGCGTTGGGTATTAATGTTTGCATGAAGCTTGAACTCCCGCCCATGTCGAACAGGTCGTAGCGGTAAACGGAAGGTTTGAACACCGGTATCAGTATGGCTTCGAGCTCCGCCTGGTTGTTCAGCCTGATCTTTGGCCTGAGCATAAAGTTGCCGAGTTTCTGGTCGTCGGGTTCGGGTGTGAGGTAGAAATAGTCGTTGGGTGTGATGTTGTTGGTGGGATTAAAGCCGTCGGTACGGCCCCAGCTTACTACCTGGTTTCCCAGGTAAACCGAGAGCCTTTCACCGGTATAACCTGCATAGGCTTCCTTGAGTTCTGTTTCCGCCTTTCTTTCACCAAAAAAGAGGCCTTCGCGGAAGCGGG
Source organism: Bacteroidales bacterium (assembly GCA_035403045.1). Lineage (GTDB taxonomy): Bacteria > Bacteroidota > Bacteroidia > Bacteroidales > UBA4417 > UBA4417. Next base: position 9,530 of record DAONEL010000092.1, on the reverse strand, counting down.
CATCTGCATACAGAAAAGTGCTTCCGCGTGAAATCTTTGCTTTCAGGGCAAATTCACCGGAAAGATTGGCGAAATCGGTTGTTTTGGAACCGCCGTAAGCTGTGCCTCTTACATAGCCGTTGAGATTAAAGGTGCTGGCTGCCGGGGCAGGTGCGGCGCTGTCGGCCTGGGAGCTTTCGAATAATCCCTGTGCCCGGACGTTCAGGGAGATTAGCGAGATGATAATAAACGCTGATGCCGGCTTCTTCATGGCAGGAAAAATCAGGTTAAACACCCGGCAAACATAACTGTTAAGGAGAGCGGTGAAGTCCGGATTTTAAAAGATGGAGCAGATGTTGGTGTCCGGATTCTGGAAATTTGGAAATCCGGACAGCTTACCAGATGTTTTAATGAGATATGGTTGCCCGAATATTCTTTTTTATTGATATTTGATGTGTTGTTTTGTATTTCTGCTTATTATGAGAAAATTTTCTATCAGTTTGACAATCATTGTATTTCTTTCGGGGAGTTTGATTGCACAGTCGGATTTCAGGCCCGGATATATAATCTATAATAATGGAGATACGTTGACCGGACTGATTGATTACAAAGGGAATCAGGCAAATGCGAGAAAATGTGTCTTTAAACTTTCGAAAGATGCTCAGGAAGAGAAATTCACGCCTGAGGATATCAAAGCTTACCGGTTCATTGATTCAAAGTATTATGTATCAAAAAAAATACTCACCGAAGACAGCATTGAAACACAACTGTTTCTGGAATACCTGATTGATGGAATCGTTGATGTTTTTTACTACCGCGATCTTTCTGACGAAATCTACCTTGTAGATAATGGCGACGGAAATCTTTTACTTGTTAAGGACAAAAATGATGTTGTGGTGGTTGACGATGTCGCATATGCAAATGAAATGAAAAGGTACAGGGGTGTGCTCACCTATGTTTTCCGGAAAAGCCCGAAAGTGTGTAAAAAGATTGATTACATGCAGCTTGATCACAAATCAATCATTGGTATTGCCAGGGAATATCATCAGGAAGTTTGTACCGGCCAGAATTGTATTGTATTTGAAAAGGCGCCTCAGAAGGCTAAAATTATTGTTTCTCCTTTACTTGGCACTAGCGTTGATTTTCTTCGAATTAAAAACGAGTTGAAAGTAAATTACTATTTTCTGGAGGGAAGTGATTTTAATGTTTCCGTGTTCCCCTCTGCCGGCCTGACTTTCAGGGTCAATTTGCCTTTTGTGGACGAACGGTTTGGTTTTATCTTTTCACCGGAACTGGGATACCGTGAATTTATAACACGGAACAAGGGATTTGATTCAGGCAATCCCGTGGTTTTTGACCTTCGTTTTTCACAGTTCAACCTGGCTAATTCAGTTTTTTTAAGCTATGATTTTGTGTTTGACAAGATCCGTCCTTATGTATTTGCCGGATTAAGGATAAACTATCACTTCAACACTGATTATTCGAGAAAGGTGCTTGATCAAAGCGAAAACCTGTTGATAGAGTACACAAATAACCCTTTTCCTTCAACTTACTACTGCCCGGCTTTCGGTGCAGGCATATCCTATACCTTTCAGAAAGTTGGAACATTTACCCTGGATGGATTTTATTACAGAGATTCCAGTTCGGAAGGGGTTCTTTTCGAGGATGGACTCTCATTCCGGTTAGGCTACCTGTTTTAGGCTCCGGTATTCTGGTTAGATGGGCTCCGGCTCAAATCGATTGCATGCCTTTTTGACGTAAATGAATTAGAGAAGATCGGCCCGTTTTTTAGCCTTTATCGAACTCTCAAACTTAGCCGGCGTTTTCAAGTCAGAAAAAATAAATCAAACAACTTGTAAACTTACCAGTTGAGGACAGGGGAGAAGGCCGGATTTTAAAAGATGGAGCAGATGTTGGTGTCCGGATTCTGGAAATTTGGAAATCCGGACAGCTTACCAGATGTTTTAATGAGATATGGTTGCCCGAATATTCTTTTTTATTGATATTTGATGTGTTGTTTTGTATTTCTGCTTATTATGAGAAAATTTTCTATCAGTTTGACAATCATTGTATTTCTTTCGGGGAGTTTGATTGCACAGTCGGATTTCAGGCCCGGATATATAATCTATAATAATGGAGATACGTTGACCGGACTGATTGATTACAAAGGGAATCAGGCAAATGCGAGAAAATGTGTCTTTAAACTTTCGAAAGATGCTCAGGAAGAGAAATTCACGCCTGAGGATATCAAAGCTTACCGGTTCATTGATTCAAAGTATTATGTATCAAAAAAAATACTCACCGAAGACAGCATTGAAACACAACTGTTTCTGGAATACCTGATTGATGGCATTGTTGATATTTATTATTATTTATCACCTTCCGGCGACAATTATTTTATTGATCCTGGTAATAATCAGTTGATTCTGCTTAAGGATAATGAAGAGAAAGTGGTTGTTGACGAAAAAATTTATGCAAGTGATGTTAAGAGATACAAAGGTGTTCTTAAATATATTTTTAGTAAAAGCCTGAAAGTGAGCAGAGAAGTTGATGATATTGCACTTGATCACAAATCATTGATTCGGATAGCCAAAGAATATCATGAAGCTGTATGTACTGATAAAGAATGCATCGTTTTTGAAAAAAAGCTTCCATCATTAAAATGGCAACTAGGACTCGTAGCCGGTATGAGTATTGATTTGGCAAAATTAAATGGTGTACCTCATCCAGAGTATTCATATCTGATTGGAAGCGATTTTAATGTTTCAGCCTATCCATTGATTGGTTTAAATTTCAAAATAAATTTGCCTTTCCTCAACGAAAGGATGAATCTGCTTTATTCTCCGGAGCTTGGTTATGTGAAATTTGAAACCAACAATCTCATGTACCTCAAGGGAAATCCGGTAATTATGCACGTACATATGTCAAAATACAGATTTGCCAACACTCTTTTTCTGAATTATGAGTTACCCCTAAAGGAGATCAAGCCATTTATTACAACCGGGATCAGGATTAGCTCAAATCTCAAATCGGACTATACATTGATGTCATCAAATTTGGGTAATCCATCTTATACTCAGGAATATCCTATGTCTGAATATGCAAAAACCGACTATTTTGCGATACTTGGTTGTGGAGTTGCCTTCATCTTTAGACAAGCAGGAACAATATCACTTGATTGCTTATATATCAGAGATATACGCGATATGGCGAGTGTTATTTTGGAAGACGGATTTTCTTTCAGAGTAGGCTACCTGTTTTAGGCTCCGGTATTCTGGTTAGTTGGGCTCCGGCTCAAATCGATGCATGCCTTTTTGACGTAAATGAATTAGAGAAGATCGGCCTTTTTAATTAGCCTTTATCGAACTCTCAAACTCAGCCGGCGTCATGCCGGTGATCTGCCTGAAAACGGTATAAAATGTTGATTTACTGTTGAATCCGCATTCATAACCGATCGCTTCAACACTATAGTTGCGCCTGTTGTTCATGAGTTTTTTCTTCACGGCTTCCACACGGTACTCATTCACAAAACGGAAAAAGTTCTTCCCGATCTCACTGTTGAGTACTTCGGTTAGCTGATGTTTCGGCACACCCAAAGCCTCCGAAAGCATGTGCATATTCAGCTCCGGGTTGAGGTATGGCTTCTCATTGTTGAAATAACTGGTCAGCAAAGCCCTGATGGTCTCCTTCTTTTCAGCAGCAAGGCCTGAACTGCGGTAGCGCTCATCAACCGGTGGAATGGAGGGCTCCTTTGCGAACAACCTCCGCTGTTTTAGTCCATAAAAACTCAGGATATAAATGAGCGCCAGCAGAATGGAATAGTTCAGAACATGAACGGGCACAACGTCAAGCTGGTGAAATACGATCAAAATACCGATCACCACCAGTACCAGGCAGTATAAGTTGTAGAAAATGATGATGAAGAACAGCCAGCCGATTTTCAGGTAGTTTTCAATGGTTGAGAACTCGTTTTCGAGGCTGCGCCTGTGTTTGTAAACGGTAATGGCTGTTACCCAGTTGTAGGCAATCCATGATAAAAGCGTGGCGATGGCAAATACTAACCTGAACCAAAAGGTTGTGTTAGGCACAAAATAGGTATTGAGATCATAAGGTTCCTGCACAAGGTAGGCTACAAACTTGAAGAACAGGTAGGGAAAAAGATGCAGAAGCTGTATCCATCGCAACCTGAAACCGGGATTTACCAGCGATTGCACATAAAGGTAGAATGCCGGGTTGAAAAGGAGGAAAGAGCTTGAGAGTATCGGCTTGCCAAGGTAATGGTAATCCATGCCGCAGAATAAAAACTCGATGGCCAGCAGCGACAGCCAGCCGGTAAGTATTTTGTCCGAAATGCTCCGCTCACTCTTGGTGAACATCAGCAAGGCGGCAAACAGTCCTTGTGAAAATCCCAGCCAGGCAATTGTTTCCATTGATGCAAAGATAAGGACACTATGTAATTTGTCGAAGCTGACAGACGGAAACAGTGCCTTTTGGCTTAACATCTTTTAACTTTATTATTTCACTATCAGTAAGCCATGATTGTTACATTTGCTAATCAAAATCTATAAACATGAAAAAGCTATTAATTCTCCTGGCAGCGGTGATTGGACTCACTACAGCATCTTTTGCCCAAAATGCCACAACCGGCAAAGTAAGCATAAAGTCAGGCACTGCCGAGTCGCAGGAAGTATCCGTAATCTCGAAAAATGAGGCAAAAACTATTGCCCCTAAGATTGCATCGTCGTTAAGGTCGGCGCTTAAACTAACTGACAAACAGAAATCAAAAGTAGGTTCAGCCGTTTCGGGATACCTGAAGAAAAAAGCTAAGATTGCAGAGCTGGCTAAAACCGACAAAGCACAGTATGCAGCAAAAGTTGCCGGCCTCGCCACTAAGTTTGATGAAAAACTAAAGGGAATTTTGACTGCCGATCAATACTCGAAATTCCTGAGTCTCAAAACCACAACTACCTCAGGCAGCGTGCTTTCGAAGCTGTTCGAATAAATTTGTATGTTTTCCCGGTAAACGCATGGACTCCAGCAGTCCATGCGTTTTCTCTTTTATAAATAACCGGTTCATGCTGTCAGCAAGCTGTTTTCTGACGAATTATTATCGTTTGTCTTCGCATAATTAGCAAGGTGTTTGATTATCTTTGTATAAACATGCATCCGGCAGTGGCTGTAAAAACTGCGGCTGTGTTTTGTGGGAATGCACACCCGGAGAACTCCGGCAGTAAACATTATGTAGCATCCGGTAAAACCTGAAAACCTTGAAAAACCTGATTCTTAAAATACTCGGCGGCATCAGCCTTACATCTGTGCTGTTTGTTTTCCAGGCCTGTTATGGTACTCCCCAGGATATGGAGCAGGATAACCAGTTCGAAGGAGTTGTCAAATCCAAAGCCTCAGGCAATGTGATTAAAGGCATTAAGGTCAAAACCAATTTTGAAGGCAGGCAGGTTTATACAAACGAAAGCGGTGAATTCAATATCTTTCTGCCGCTGGCCGATCAGTATAAACTCACATTCGAAGATGCTGACTCCACCCTGAACGGGTCTTTCGCGAGTTATGACACCGTTATTACGGATGTGCCGGGGTATGTTCGCCTGGATATACTGCTTCAGCCAAAGTAATGACCCGAAGTATCGCACGCTTTCTTTTCCGGAGGTTCAGAAAACTGGAGACCGATGTTCACCCGCTGAATTATCTTTTCTGGGAATGTACAACCCGCTGTAACCTCAGTTGCCTGCATTGCGGCAGCGACTGTTCAATGAACAGCCAAATGCCCGATATGCCGCTGCCCGATTTCCTCGGGGCAATCGACACCATAAAAAGCAAAAGCCTGATAACGGTTGTGCTTACCGGTGGCGAACCTCTGCTGCGCCGCGACCTTGAAGAGTGCGGCCGCCAGATAAGGAAGCGGGGAATGCGCTGGGGCATGGTGTCAAACGGCTACCTTTATAATGAAGAGCGGCACAATGCACTGCTCAGCGCCGGCATGGGCGCTCTCACCATCAGCCTTGACGGACTTGAAACCTCCCATAACTGGCTGCGAAACACTGCAGGGAGTTTTGACCGCGCAGTTCAGGCTATTACGCTGGCCGCCTCATCATCACGACTGAATTTTGATGTCGTTACCTGCGTAAATCCCCGCAACATCGGCGAACTGGACGAAATCTATGATTTACTGCTGTCTCGCAGAGTGAAAGCCTGGAGACTGTTCACCATCGCGCCAATCGGCAGGGCTGAATCGAACAGGGAGTTGTTACTTACAGGTGACAGCTTTAGGCAACTGATGGAATTTATTGCTGAGAAACGCACGCTGAAGCAGATGGATGTGAAGTTCAGTTGCGAAAGTTATACCGGGCCTTACGAAACCAGGGTCTGCGACGGTTATTTCTTTTGCCGCGCAGGTATCAATATTGGTTCTATCCTTGCCGATGGCTCCATATCTGCCTGTCCTAACATCGACCATTCGTTTGTTCAGGGCAATATTTACCGTGACAACTTTTTTGATGTGTGGCAGCACAGGTATGGTGATTTCCGCAACAGGCAATGGGCACGCAGGGGGAAGTGTGCTGATTGTAAGGAATTTAAAGATTGCCTTGGCAACGGGCTGCATCTCTGGCATGGAGATAAGGAAAATGTGTTGGTATGTTATAACGATTACCTTCAGAAAAACTGAAAATTAAAAAACCGCTTTCAATGACTGAAAGCGGTCTATATGTCAGTGATCTGATGATTAAATGGCTTTCTTTCCTGAAAGCGATATGATCAGCGCAAACTCGTCGTTAATGAATTCGTTTTGAAGATCGGCAAAAAACTTGTTCGATTTGTATTTGATGTCATACTCTGTGCGGTCAATCGTGAACTGAGGAGTTTTGCCCGAAACGGCATCGCCTTCCCTGCTCACATCGGCGCCAAAGGTCACGCTCCTGGTAATTCCCTTGATGGTGAGGTTACCGGTCAGCAGGTAAACAGGCCCGCCATTCTTGTTTCTGACAATCTGCGTTACCACAAATTTTGCTTCAGGGTTTTTGTCCACATCAAAGAAATCGGGCGAGCGCAGATGGCCTGTCAACTTGCCGTTCCACTCAGGATCTTCAAGGTCAAGAACCCTAAGGCTGTTCATGTCTATCACAAATTCGCCTCCCACGGGGGTGTTATCCACCAGGTACAAGGCGCCCGATTTAATGTTGAGCGTGCCGTTGTGTTGGCCGGTTGGTTTGTAACCAATCCATTCAATCATACTTTGTGTGGCATCAACCTCATATTTATCAGCACCTTCCGTATTGGCAATAATGGTATCGGCTTCTGTCAGTTTTGCTTTTTCACCCTGCGGATTAGTACACGACCACATCAGGCCGGTGCTTATTAATGAAATTGCTAAGAGTAATTTATTCATATTGATCTGTTTAATCGGTTTAGCAATATATTAAACACGAAAACCCCGCAATTGTTCAGTTGCATATCAATGACTTTGAAATATTTGTGAATACTGAAGGCTTTTTTACAAAGAATTTAGGTACCGATAGTCTTTAATCGGATCAGATTTTTTATATTTACCTCACCGAATTACCCTGACAGGATAACTTGTTTTTAATGCTGCCTGCCATGAAAAAGTTAATTTCAAAGTTGCTCCCGCCCCCGCAATGGCGAATGCCTGTAACGGTGTTGCTCGGAATTTTTACCGGGCTGGCAGTTTATGCTTTTATCATTTCCAATGCTTCGTCGTACCTCAGCGACAAGCCCGAAACGTGCATGAACTGCCATGTGATGACACCCCAGTATGCTTCATGGCTCCACAGTTCGCACCGTCAAACAGCCACCTGCAACGACTGCCATGTACCGCACAACAATGTCATCAGCAAATATTTTTTCAAAGCCAAAGACGGTATGCGCCATGCCACATGGTTTACGCTGCGCTGGGAACCCCAGGTGATTCGTATTAAACCGGCAGGGCAAAAAGTTGTGCACAACAACTGCATACGCTGCCATGAACAGGTGCTCACCGACCGCAGCATGCAGGCAGTACCGCATTCCGGCTATTTCAATACCCGTACCACCCGGCAGTGCTGGGAATGTCACCGCGAAACGCCTCACGGCACGGTAACCAGCCTTTCGGCCATGCCCAATGCGCAGGTTCCCAGGTTACAGCCTGTGCCCGAATGGCTTATGAAAATGATGAAACAACAGCAAACAAAACAATAACAACCTAAACCTGATCAATATGGACACATTCAGGAAAAGAAAACCGGGCTTTTACTGGTTGATATTTATTGCAACCGCCATTGTCGTATTTATCCTCGGCATGCTGGCAGCATCCATCACCAACCGCAGGGCTGAAAAGGAATATGTTTACAAACCCATGGTCGACATCAAACAGGGTGAGCCGCGCAATGCCGAATGGGGCAAAAACTTTCCCCGCGAATACCAGTCGTACATACAGACTGCCGATACCTCCTTCCGCAGCAAGTACAACGGCAGCGCTATGATCGACATGCTGGCGGAGGACCCCCGCCTCGTGGTGCTGTGGGCAGGATATGCTTTCTCAAAAGACTACAGCCAGGGCCGCGGACACTATAATGCCATCACCGACATAGTGAGCACACTCAGGACAGGCGCTCCTGTTAACGGCACGCCAAGTCCCCAGCCCAATACCTGCTGGACCTGCAAAAGCCCCGATGTGGTGAGGCTGCTGGGGCAGATGAAACCTGAGGAGTTTTACAAGGGAACCTGGGACACCAAAGGTTCTGAGATTGTTAACCCCATTGGCTGTGCCGACTGCCACGATCCCAAAACCATGAACCTGGTGATTACCCGTCCTGCGCTTATCGAAGCATTCGAACGGCAGGGGAGAGATATTTCAAAATCCACACAGCAGGAAATGCGCTCGCTCGTATGCGCCCAATGCCATGTGGAGTACTATTTCGACAAGCATAAAATTGAGGGAGTGGCCTATCTCACTTTTCCATGGGACAAAGGTTTCAGCGCCGACGACATCGAAAAGTATTACGACAGCTACGAGTTCAGCGACTGGACACACGGCATAAGCAAAGCGCCCATGCTCAAAGCGCAGCATCCCGAGTACGAAACCTGGCAAATGGGCATCCATGCACAGCGCGGCGTAGCCTGTGCCGACTGCCACATGCCCTACAAGAGCGAAGGAGGGCAAAAATTCACCGATCACCACATCCAGAGCCCTCTCAACAATATTGCCAACTCATGTCAGGTATGCCACCGCGAGGAGTCGGAAGAACTGGTAAAAAATGTTTATGAACGCCAGGACAAGATCATCGAGAACCGCAACAAGCTCGAAGAGTTGCTGGTGCGTGCCCATGTTGAAGCCAAAAAAGCCTGGGACCTCGGCGCCACCGACGATCAGATGAAAGACATACTCGCCGGTATACGCAAAGCACAATGGCGCTGGGACTTTTCGGCTGCCAGCCATGGCGCTTCGTTCCATGCACCCATCGAGATAAGCCGGGTGATAGCCAATGGAATCGTCTTAGCACAGGATGCAAGGGTTAAACTGGCACGGCTGCTCGCGATCA
>DAONEL010000091.1:3639-10918 GCA_035403045.1 Bacteroidales bacterium | reverse complement strand
ATTCTTATTAAGCAAATAACCGTAAATTTAAACAGTCACTAAATATGAAAGAGAAGAAGAATATGGCAAAATGGGCGATGGCTGGTTTTGCGCTTATCACACAATCCTGTGCAACTATACCACAGGGTGCAACGGTTATTCAGTCGTTCGATCAGTCGAAGTATCTCGGTACATGGTATGAAGTAGCCCGCCTCGATCACCGTTTTGAACGCAATCTCCAGAATGTAACGGCAAACTATTCGCTCAACGATAACGGTACCATTAAAGTGACCAACAGCGGGTTCAATACCGAATCAGGGGAGTGGAAGCAGGCGATAGGCAAGGCAAAACCTGCAGGCAAGCCTGGCGAAGGAAAACTTAAAGTCTCATTTTTCGGCCCGTTTTATGGCGCCTACAATATCATTGCCCTCGACAGCGAATACAAGTACGCTCTTGTAGCCGGCAACAACCTGGGCTACCTCTGGATACTGTCGCGCGAGACAAGCATTCCCGGCGACATCAAAGAGCAATACCTGGCCATGGCAAAAAAGATCGGGTATGACATTTCGGCACTCATCTGGGTGTCACATGAAAAAAAGTAAATATTTATATAAATCAGCAATTTGATCAATTATCAGATTATCAAGGATTAATGCCTTGATTTCATCGCGTATTCAGAAAAAATTGCTGTACTTATACCCGCGTGAAAGAACATTTTGGTATACATATTGTTTAATAAGAAATCAATAATATTAAACACAAGCATATAATATACAGAATTCAGACAATGCAAACCAAACACACACTTACGATACTTTTCGCCTTTTTTTCACTCTTTACTTTCGCTCAAACCGGGGTGATAAAAGGGCGCGTGTTCAATGCATCAAGCAACGAACCGCTGCCGTTCACCAACATTATCATTTTCGGAACCAATATAGGCTCCGTCAGCGACCTTGATGGCAATTTCCTTTTCACCGGGATTGCTCCCGGTTATTACAAACTGGCAGCCACTTCGGTAGGATTTGAGAATGTGATCACCGAGGAGTTGCAGGTAACCAATGCCAAAACAACATTTCTCGACATTGCCATGAAAGAGAAGCCGCTGCAACTCGCCCAGATTGAGGTGAAGTCGTCACCGTTCAAGAAAGTGGAGGAAAGCCCGGTATCTCTCAAAACCATTGGTATTGCTGAGATTGAAAGAAGTCCCGGCGCCAACCGCGACATTTCAAAGGTCATACAATCGCTGCCGGGAGTTGCTTCCGGCCTGTCGTACCGCAACGACCTGATTGTGCGCGGCGGAGGGCCGTCAGAGAATCGTTTCCTGCTCGATGGTATTGAAATCCCTAACCTGAACCACTTCGGCACACAGGGTGCAAGCGGCGGATCGGTGGGCATTATCAACAGCGATTTTCTCCGTGAAGTGGATCTTTATACCGGCGCTTTTCCGGCCTCACGCGGCAACGCACTGAGCTCTGTGCTCGATATGAGGCTCATCGACGGCAACCCTGACAAGATGGTTTACCGCGCAACACTTGGCGCCAGCGAAATGGCAGTAAGCGCTTCGGGCCCGCTGAGCGAAAAAACCACCATGCTCTTCTCAGCAAGGCGCTCTTACCTTCAGTTCCTGTTCAGCGCTATCGGACTGCCTTTTCTGCCTACATTCAACGACTATACAATTAAAGTGAAAACCCGCTTCGACCTCAAAAACGAGCTTACCATCCTGAGCATTGGTTCGCTGGACAAAAGCGTTCTCAATACCGGGATTGAAAACCCAACCGAGGAGCAGCAGTATATTCTCAGCTACCTGCCTTCATACGATCAGTGGACTTATGCCATTGGGGCTGTGTACAGGCATTACCGCAAAAACTCATACGACACCTGGGTGTTGAGCCGTAACATGCTGAATAACAAATCGCAGAAGTTTGAAAACAATGATGAAAATGCCAACCCGGTGCTTAAATATGAATCGGAGGAGATCGAAAACAAACTGCGTTACGAAAATACGACCCGGCTCAACGGGTATAAAATCCTGGCAGGTGCTGGTGTTGAATATGTTAAATACCTGAACAATACATTTCAGAAGGTTTTTATCCCTACCATTACCGATACGCTCACTTCACTTAACTACGACTCATTCCTCGATTTTTTCCGATACAATGCTTTCGGCCAGGTGAGTAAGAGTTACCTTGAGAACAGGCTCACACTTTCGGCCGGAGTGAGGATGGACGGCAACAGCTACTCAACTGAAATGTCGAACCTGCTGAAGCAGTTTTCGCCGAGAGTTTCTGCCTCTTACGGCCTCACGGAGAAATTATTCCTGAATGCCAATGCAGGCAGGTTCTTCCAGCTTCCTTCCTATACCACATTAGGTTACCGCGATAAAACGGGTAAACTTGTCAACAAGGACAATAACATCCAATACATCAGGGCCGATCATTTGGTTGCCGGCCTCGAATACAGGCGTAGCGACAACTCCCGCATCTCTCTCGAAGGTTTCATGAAGTTTTACGATAATTACCCATACTCAGTGAAGGATTCCGTGTCGCTTGCCAGCAAAGGTGCCGATTACGGTGTTTACGGTGACGAGGCAGTGGTGAGTACATCCAAAGGCCGTGCTTTCGGCGCTGAATTATATTACCGCGACAGGTTCATGGACAAGCTGAGTGTCATTCTGTCATACACCTTTGTCCGGTCAGAATTTGACGATAAGATGGGCGACCTCATTCCTTCGGCCTGGGACAACAGGCATATTCTAAACATTTCGGCTGCTGCCGACCTTGGTAAGAACTGGAACGTTGGTGCCAAGTGGAGGTTTGTAGGCGGAGCGCCATACACTCCCTATGATTTCAGCCGTTCGTCACTCATCGAAGCCTGGGACGCCCGCGGCCAGGGATATCCTGATTTCAACCTCTACAATACCGAACGCCTGTCAAACTTCCACCAGCTCGACCTGAGGATTGATAAAGAATACTTTTTCAAAAAGTGGTCACTGAATGTTTATTTTGACGTTCAGAATGCATATAACTTCAAGTCAATAAACCCTGATGTGCTTGTGCTTCAGCGCGATGCAAACGGTATCCCCCTCAAAGATCCCAATGACCCGACCCGTTACAGCCTCAAATACCTGCCCTCGGAATCAGGTACAGTTCTTCCGACCCTGGGCATTATCATCGAACTTTAAAAATTTGTACAATGAAAAGAAACAACTTCAAAATAGTTGCAGTTACACTCGTGATGGCCGCCATAGCAATGACTGTCACATTTTCCTGCAAACCGTCGAAACAAACTGCGTCAGCAAGCGAAACCGCTATTCAGAAAATCTCAGCCAATGTCAATGGAACCGGAAGAGCGCTTGACTTCTCTTTCGAAAAAGGCAAATCATTCAACCATCCTACATTTGTCATCTGGATGGAGGACACTGCCGGCAGGTTTATTCAAACCTTGTTCGTGACACGGTCGTTCGGCAGCGGCACATTTACTTATGGTGATAAATCAGAAGGGCAGTGGAAACCGGGTCAGGTGCGAAGGCCTGCTGCACTGCCTTATTGGTCACACAAAGCCGGTGCAGTAAAAGGAATGACGAACTACATTCCCGATGTAAACAATCCGGTGCCTGATGCTTATACCGGGGCGACACCCGCCGGCAATTTCACGCTCGATGCCCGTTCTGACAAGGAAACACCGGCAGTTGTGAAGGTCTTTATGGAAATTAACCAGACCTGGGACTGGAACGAATACTGGACGAACAACAAATATCCCGGCGATATTGAATACCAGACTTCCTGCCAGCCGGCGGTCGTTTATTCGGCAATTGTTGATACACGGAAGCCGGGAGCTATGGTGGAATTAAAACCTATAGGGAGAAGTCACTATTCAGGTGCTGACGGAAACCTTTACACCGATTTGAATACCATCACAACTGCGCTGCATATTGCTGAAAAAGTGACAGTTGCGGTGAAATAACCCCTTCACAAAACACCAGTCAGTATTTCTGGTCAGTGTTTTAATACATTCTCCAAAGCAGTCTTCAGTTCAGGAAATCTGAATGAAAAGCCTGCTTTCATTATTTTCTCTGCTGATACTCTGCTTCCTTCAAGGATTATGGCTGACATTTCGCCGAAAACTGCCTTCAGGACAATGGCCGGGATATTGGGAAGCCAAAGTGGTTTTTGCAGAACATCCGCGAGGCAGCGTGTAAATTCTTTGTTTGTCACTGACTGAGGTGCGGCAGCATTATAAGCGCCGGCCATTCCTTTGTCTTTCAATGCTTTGAGATACATTCCGCAAAGGTCTTCAAGGTGTATCCATGGCATATATTGCCTGCCCGATCCGAGGGCAGATCCTGCATAAAGCTTTACCGGGAGCAGCAAGCGTGCCAGGGCGCCGTCATTATTGTCGAGGACAATGCCGGTGCGTAGCTCTACGGTTCTTATTCCCGCGTTTTCAAACAGGCCGGCAGTTTCCTCCCATCGGCGGCAGGTTTCTCCCAGGAAATCTCCCGCCGGAGGATCCTTTTCAGTATATATCTTTTCAGTCGTTATTCCGCCATAATATCCTGTTGCCGAAGCGGTTATATATGTTTTTAACCTTCCGGGATTTGCCTGCCATGTATTGAACAGCAACTCACCGGACTTTACACGGCTGTCAACAATTTCCTGTTTGCGGGCTATGGTCCACTTCCGGGCTCCGATATTTGCCCCTGCCAGGTGGATGATATGATCGGCTTCGGCAATAGCCTGTGAATCAATATTTCCTGTGGCAGGGTTCCATGAATAGGTTTTGCAGCCGGCCACCTCCTTGCCTGATGTGCTCAGGATGGAGACTGAATAACCGCTTTCGGTGAGTTTTTTGCGCAGGCTGCGGCCAATAAGCCCGGTACCGCCGGTAATCAGGACTGTTTCCATTTATTTCGAAGGGATATATTGCACTTCCTGTATGATTACTTCTGCCTCGTTGCCGTCGGAGGGCCTGTCACCATACCCGTTGTTATTGGCATCGAAAAGCCACAGGTTGAGGTGTATGCGGGTATTGGTTTCAGGATCAGGTATTTTGATTGGCATTGAATTGCACCAGCTTCCGCCGCGCGGGATGTTGGCTGAGTTGTTGGTGTCGTATTCCCACTCGGCAATGAGGTCAGAATAGGGAGGAGGGTCATAAAGGCCCTGGAATGCTGCCCAGTTGACTTTGCCGGGCAACCAGGAAAATGAGCAGATGGATTTGTTCTGGTTCAGCTTAACCGGGAATGACCGGGTGCGTTCGCTGTAATTGCCGCCATTGGTCGGCTGAACCGAGAATACCAGTGAATTGGGGTTTGCTGCGCTGCCCCATTTTGCATACTCAATATCAATTTCACTGTTGGTATTGGTGTAGCAACTGCTGTCGTTCCAGGTGAAAAGTCCCAGCACCACATTCTTGTCCAGCTGATCGACCCTGCTTTTTAGTTTGAAAACGTATGTGCCGTATGAAACCGTTTCTTTGGTATAGACTTCGGCACAGGTAAAACGGCCGTCGATATAGGCGATCTTAAGATGCAGGTAGCCATCATCATCCAGCCACACGTTGGAGGTGCTGTCGTAAAACAGGTTTGCTCCCGGCCCGATATACCGGTTTTCTGACGCTTTTACGATCCATGTGAAACCACTCCATTCAAATGTTCGTTCTCCTGTGGAAGGCTGGGGTTCTTCATCCCTGTGACAAGCAGAGGTGATAATTAAAAAAACGACTGGCAGGATAAACAGTTTTTTCATGACACAACATTCTAAAATCCTTACACTTAACAGGATATCCTTTCAAAAGTATAAAATATGCCTGACAATTACCTCTTTTTCCTGATGCTTATCCAGGTGAGATTATGCCAGAGTTGCTCAAGCGGGCCGCGGCTATGGCTTTTTATCCACCAGTGGCAAAACCATAACTGCAACAAAAACAGGAAGATGCCGATAATAAGGCTGAAGGTTGCACCGGTATATTTGTATAACCCAAGCCCGAATCCATAATAAACCACCGATCCCAGAAGCGATTGTGTGACGTAATTTGTCAGGCTCATTTTGCCGAAAGGCTCAAGGCCTTTAATCACTTTATTTACAGCTTTTAACCGGTATAAAAGTACAAATCCCGAGACGAGTAAAGCAGTGAATGCAAAGTTGGAGTATGATGTGATAATGAAGTCAAGTTTATCACTGAGTGGTTCTCGTTCAATGAGTTGTGGTATGGAGAGCTTAAATGCATACAACACAGCAAATGCAATGACGGCTATGAGCAATGTATTTTTCCAGAAACGCAGGCTGTTATCGGAATACCTGAACAATTTCTTCCGGCCCAGCAGCATACCGATGAGGAACAATGCGGGTGTCTGGAAATAGCGCCCCGCCTCCTGCGACCATATCAGCACGCCGATGCGCCCGTTTATCAGGTTACCTACTGCGGCATCGATAAACGATTTTCCGGCTAGGTATTCAGTTGCTCTGCCGAAGTATGCCCACGACTTGAAAGGTGGTGTTACATAGGCCGGATCGCCCGGGATGCAGAAGAAGTTGTACCATTCGAGTGGCTGTATCATCAGCAGTATCGCTGCAATCAGCACCGCTTTGTCGCTCCATTTGGCCGTAATCGCAAGCGTTATACCCAGTACGGCATAAATGGCAAGAATATCACCTTCAAAAAATATGGAGTTAATCATGCCGAACATCAGCAACAGCAGCATTCTCCAGAGAAATCGTCCCCTGAAGTCGCTGCCTTTGGCGGCCTGGTTTGTGAACATGATATGAAACGTTAGTCCGAACAAAATTGCAAATATGGCGTAAGACTTCCCTGAAAACAGGAAAAACATGACTTGCCAGATAATGCTGTCCAGTGCCTTAAGCCATTCAGGGAAGTATTCGGGAAAGTAGTAGAAATCAAAGTGTTCGAGGTTGTGCAGCAGCATGATCGACATGATGGCAAAACCACGAAGGGCATCCACCACAAATATTCGCCCTGTCTGGTCTGTAGAGGAATTGCTGGCCATAAGTTATTGAATGAGCCGGCGAAAATACGCTAATTGATCAACAAACAAAAAACCTGCTTTTGATCAAAGCAGGTTTTGTGATTTTCAGAACATTGTTAAGTTTTAGAAGGCTCCGCCTCCCTTAAAGCTGGAATCATCGGCCCTGCCGCGCTGCTTGTTCTGGAAGTTGTTGAACGAGTACGAAGCTGTTAGCATGATCACCGGTCCTTCGGCACGGATGAGGTAATCGTTATCATAGTTTTTATTCGTTGAAGTGTAGTGGAATTTGATCGAGTCAAAAAGGTTCTGGGCTGA
>DAONEL010000091.1:0-3539 GCA_035403045.1 Bacteroidales bacterium | reverse complement strand
TTTTATTCGTTGAAGTGTAGTGGAATTTGATCGAGTCAAAAAGGTTCTGGGCTGACAGTCCGATGTTGGCCTTTCCTTTCATAAGAGGCTGATTAACTGCCATATTTACTACGTAGAAGCTTCCTGAATTTCCCGAAGCATCAATTCCTGCTCCCTGAACATAGAGTACAGCTTGTAACCTCGTTCCCCATTTCAGGTTGAAGTTGTTGATAATTCGGGCATCCCATGAATTGGTGCTCCTGTCAGTCCTCGAATTGTCGATCACGGTTGCAATGGTATAATGATAAATATTGCCACCGGTACTTAGCTGCCACCACTTGGCCAGGTTGAAGTCGAGTCCCAGTTCAACCCCGTATGATTGCTGGTTATCAGCATTTATAAGTTCATGAACCATGATGCCATCTTCGCGCAAAGTACGGGACGTATTGAGGCTGTTCGAAGTATTCCTGAGGTATGTTTGAACCGAAACGGTAACAATCTTTTGCATGAAGCGATAGTTGAGTTCAAAAGCGTCGGTGTATTCAGGTTCGAGGTATGGACTTCCGATGAAGATGTTATATGGATCAATAAAGTTGGGAGTTTTATTGAGCAACCAGGGCTGGGGACGGTTGATACGCCTGCTGTAGCTGGCCTGAAACTGGTGCTTGTCCTTGAAAGTTTTAGAGAAGTGGAGGCTGGGATAAAGCATGAACTTATTGAAGTTGTATGCCAGAGGATCATTGCTGAAAGTAATTTCGCGGGTGAAATATTCGGAGCGTACACCTGCCATGTAACCTATTCCGGCTACTGTCCCCGAATAGGTTGCATAACCTGAATAGATACTATTGTAATAATCGAGTTTGTAAGTGAAGTCGTCATTGGTGATCCATTCGTCCGATTCAACATTGTAATTCCTGAAGAGCATATCCTCAAAACGGTACTCATAGCGATACTGGACCCCTGTTTCGAGCGTTCCTGATTTGATCGGGTGCTTGTAATCAACATTCAGGCGGTACTGGAAGTTATGATTGTCCTTCACATAGTTGAGCTTCGATTTGACCCCTGTTTCGTCATAATTTTCGTTGGTGATAAGCTCGTTCAGGTTGTTCTCGTCGCGGCCATCCCATGAAAAGTAATAATTGGTTACCGAAAGCGTATGGTTTTCGCCGAATTTGTGCTGGTAATCTGCATTTAGCGACAATACGTCACCTGTGACATCAAGGTAATTTGAACTTGAATTATAGTAGCTGATTTCCGGTGAACCGTAACGGTTATTATATGTGGCATTGGTTCCCTGGTCGTAACCCTGTTTTCCATAACTTCCTGATAATGAGAAAGAGTTTTTGTCGTTCATATCATAATCGATGCCGGCTCTTCCCGATAGGTTATCATTGTTATAGGTTTGGTAAGCGGATTCACTGAGAATCTGAGTTCCGGTTTCGAGGTAGCTTATATTGTTGAGTGTAAGATCGTTGCGATATTTATTGTCGGCAAAATCGATGCCGCCAAACACATTTACTTTGCCTGTGCGGTAGTTGATCAGGCCATTGGCTGTG
Source organism: Bacteroidales bacterium (assembly GCA_035403045.1). Classification (GTDB taxonomy): domain Bacteria; phylum Bacteroidota; class Bacteroidia; order Bacteroidales; family UBA4417; genus UBA4417. The sequence continues at coordinate 2,004 of DAONEL010000091.1, read as the reverse complement.
TACTTATCGGTTGTACCCAGCGAAGTATTCAATGAGCCACTGAGGCCCTGCAGTGCTTCTTTCTTCCTGATAACATTGATGATTCCGGCCTGTCCTTCGGCGTCGTACTTTGCTGATGGATTGGTAATTACTTCTATTTGTTTGATGGAGGCAGCATTGATTTGCTTCAGCGCATCGCTGCCTTTCACAGGTGACGGCTTTCCATCGATGAGTACAATGTAATCGGAGCTGCCGCGAAGTGTAAGGTTACCCTGGGGATCAACCTGGACCGAAGGCGTGTTTTCGAGCACATTTACGGCAGAACCGCCTTTGGCAACAGTTTGCTGGTCAACATTGATCACCCGTTTGTCGATCTGGTATTCTACCTTCGATTTTTCGGCAGTCACCGAAACGGCTCCGAGATCGTACTGCGATGCCGTGAGTTTAATGTCGCCCAGGTTACTGAGCGGTGAAGCCTGGTCAATAGCTACCTTGCCGGTCTTGTATTCATTAAATCCAAGGAAGGATATTTTAAGGTAGTAATCTCCGAAAGAAAGTTTACCGATACTGAAGCTTCCTTCAGGATTAGTGATTGAGCCGGTCAGCAATGATGAATCGGCCATCCTGTAAACGGCAACATTCACATATTCCATGGGTTTGAGGGTGGCGGCATCCAGTACTCTTCCGGCAATGGTTCCGGTTTTGGGCAAGTTTGAATCTTCTCCTGCAAAAGCTGTATTTATGGTTAGGATCAGTGCAAGCAGGGCCATGATGAGTTTTGGTCTGTTTGTTTTCATGTTTGACATTGGATATCTGTGTTAATTTTTTCGGTATTATCCGGGTTTTAGACTTGTTATGATTAAACGGCGCTGTTTGTAAAATGAGACGAAGATGGCTCTGGATAGTTACTTGTTCGCGGTGAAAAGTCGGTGAAAGCCGGAAAACGACAGGTGAAACCCGGTGATTGAACCGGTCGATTTAATAAAATGAACGGCGATGCAGATATTCCGATGCCTCAGATACAGGAAAATTTTGACAGAATAATACGCTGATACAAAGAATATTTAAATTTGTTTCTCCTAATCAACAAAGCCTGAACTAACCTTACTGCTCAACTCTCTGTTACAATGATGTCATTGTTGAACATGAAAAGTCTTTCGTGGCTGTGTATCCTCTTTGTTTTACTGGTTTTATCAGCTATCCCTGCCAAGGCACAGATGATTGTCGTCAGCGGCCTCACACCTGACCAGATGGTTCAGCAGTTGATTGGTAACGGAGTTCAATATTCAAATGTAACCTATCAGGGCAATGTAAATATGAATGGCAGCTTTGCCAATGGAAACAGCATTGGCCTCAGCGAAGGGTTGGTCTTATCGAGCGGTGATGTTGCACTTGTGCCAAATAACCCTTCATTGAACGCTGCGGGAATTTATGGTTTAGCTGGTGATATCGATCTGGATGCGTTATCTGGTTATAATACACACGATGCTGCCGTGCTCGAGTTTGATTTTATCCCTTTGGGAAGCGATCTTAATTTTCAATACGTTTTCGCTTCAGAAGAATATCCTGAATTTATAGATCCCCAGGACTTTAATGATGTTTTTGGTTTCTTTCTGAGCGGCCCGGGAATATTAGGCCCGTTTTCAAGCCCCTCAGCATTTCCAGGAGGTTCAATCAATATTGCTCTCATTCCATCATCACCGGTTCCGGTTTCTATTTTTAATGTCAATTGTGATGTAAACTCACAATATTACATACCCAATTCTATGGATATGGGTGACTGCGATTTTCCTTTTATGCCAAAAGTCACAGACCCTGAGTTTGTTTTCGATGGTTATACTACGGTTTTTACTGCTACCTATACAGTAGTGCCGTGTTCTACATATCATATAAAGTTGGCGGTCGCTGATGCTGTGGATAGTAATTATGACTCAGGGGTTTTTCTGCTTAAAAACAGTTTTTCAAGCACACCAATTACGTTAACATCTAATTATTCGGTTGCTTCTCTTGATACAACCATGGTCG
>DAONEL010000090.1:3953-10948 GCA_035403045.1 Bacteroidales bacterium | reverse complement strand
GATAAAAAGTAAGCGAAGGCGCATATAAGAAAGATAGGCGCAATATTGAGGATATTCACTTGTTATGCATAAGCGATACGAAACCGACAAGATTATGATAACAGAACAGAACTTTTACCTGAATTTGCAGAATTATTCCTAAATTTGAAAATTAAAGAATTAAATGAAAGACGATATTCATATACAGGTTAACAATGAAGTGCTGGTTTGGGCGAGAGAATCTCTTGCTATTACCCGAAACCAAGCTTCAGAGAAAACTGGAATATCAACAAAAAGAATCGTTCAACTTGAAGACGAAGGAAAACAACCAACTGTTGAAGAACTAAAAGAATTCTCTAAAGTATATAAACGCACGATTGCCACACTTCTGCTTATTAAACCTCCGAAAGAAAAACCATTACCTTCTGATAGGAGAACAGTTGACTCAATCGATTTAGACAATTTTCACGAAAAATCTATAATGGCTGTTCGAAAAGCCAGAGCATTGGCTACTTCGTTCATTGAACTACGTCAAGAAATGAATATTGTCGTTTCAAAGTTAAATTTTTTCGCTTCAATTAATGAGAGTCCACAAATTATCGCGAATAAACTGCGAAAACTGTTAAATCTTGACGAAATTCGAGAAATAACGAATATGAATCATGCTTTGGATGCGTATGTTGAAAAAGTTGAATCATTAGGAATTGTCGTTTTTCAGTTAAGTCTTACTCAAGACAATTTAAGAGGCTTTTCAATTACAGATGAAGTAATTCCTATTATTGCAATCAAACGAGGAGGTGAATCACCATCAGCTAAGATATTCTCACTATTCCATGAACTTGGACATATTTTATTGAATGATGGTGGTTTGTGCGATTTATCCGAACAGACCAATAGTGAAATTGAAAAATGGTGCAATGCTTTTGCAGCAGAGGTGCTTATTCCAACTAATGAATTGCTAAAAATGCAAATCGTTATTGAACAGATTCAGCAAGGAGTAAAAATATGGGCAAAAAACGATTTAATCTCGCTCGGAAATTATTTTCACGTTGGACCTTTAGCAATATTGAGAAGTTTATTGGAAAATAGGCTCACTACTGCTGCTTTTTATAACGAAAAGCACCAATCTTGGAACAAACCACAATTTGGAAAAACTAAGAATCCCGAAGGAAGAAATATCGCAAAAGAAACTATTAAAGAAAAAGGCCGAACATATATTTCATTAGCATTTTCTGCATTCGATCAAAACAGAATAGATTTAAAAGACCTATCAGACTTTTTAGGTATCAGGCTTTCATACATTCCGAGGACTCGACAATTGCTAAATACTTTATAATGCAGTCACTTTTTAGTCAGGGAGACGTTATATATGTGATTGACACTAGTGGCTTAATAATGCTTGAATCTACATTCAAACGAGATAACCCTGTTTTTACAGCTATTTGGGAAGAAATTGAGGATTTAATTAGTCTTGGCAATTTTAAGACAATAGATTTTGTCGAGGAGGAAATAAACAGTTACCAAGGTAAACAAGACTTCCTGAAAATATGGATAAAGAAATGGAAGAAACATTTTGTTGTTATAACTGATGCTGCAAGTATCAATGCTGCAATTCCCATCGTTAATGAAGAGTACAGTTCAGGTTTTTTTGATGCAAAAAAACAAGCAGACGGCAAAGAAGAAGCAGATCCTTATTTAATTGGTTATTGCATTGTACATCAATGTGTACTAATTACAAATGAAAGTAAGATAAAGCCAAATAAAATTCCTGCCGTTTCAAAAAAGAATGGAGTAACCTGTATTGATATCAATGACTTCTTAATTGAAAGAGGATTACGCATGGAAAGAAGAAAATAACCGCCTGTACATAATAAATGCAATAGCAAACGCGGGATTGTGTATTCGTTGAAACATTTGAAATCTTTACATATATTTATGCTGGCAGACAGTTGAGCAACAATTTATTCCCACACTTGCCATAGTGTCAACCGTTACCCAAACAAGTTGAATAAAATGAAGTGAAATACAATAACATATCGAAACCATCAGAAAATAACAACATTATCTCTTATAATATGAAGAAATTTAAATTACTCCCCCTTCTACTGATCCTGTTTCTCAGCGCGAAAGCGCAGGATAAAATTATCAACCTGAATCATGATACCATTCAATGCAAAATCATTTCAATCGGCAGTGAACTTATCCGGTACGAACTGAACAATATTGATGGATCGGTAACCGGGAGGTTTATACCGCTTACCCAGGTTGCAGAATACACGTGTACTCATCAACTGGAAGCACATTCAAAGGTTGTAACTATCCCTGAAAATCGATGGAGTTTGGGGTTGAATGCAGGGTTTTCCACCATGCCCTGGTACCATGAGTTTTTTCAATATTCATCTGCAGTACCTGATTTTACCAGCCATTTGACTAAAGGATTGCATATTACTGCCAGTGCCAATTACCTGATCAGAAGTTTCTGGGGATTGGGTGTAGAATATTCATTTTTAAAAACGAGTGCAAGCAGAAGATCGCCGGTTGAATACCCATATTCAATCTATTTAATGGATTCAGAAGACTGCCGTCAGTATATCAATACTTTGTGGGCATCAGTCTTTTTTCAGCAACATCCGGATGCTAAACAAAAGATTGTAATCAGGGAATCTGTCTCAGCCGGAGCCTTATTCCTCCGCCTTGAAGATCAAACCACAAATCCGGATTTCACCCAGGCAGGTTATAATGAGCTTTCATATAATCTGTTACTTACCGGAATCACGTTCAGTGCAAAACTGGGGCTTTCTGCCGAATACTATTTATGTAAGGCCTTATCGGTTGGAGCTGGTGGTGATTTTATCTGGAGCAGGTTAAAAAAAGCAAGTACCGAAGCAAGAGGGTCAAATAATTACAGCTCTTCAACCGATAACCAGGAGCTTAACAACCCCATAAAACTATCCCGTGTCGATTGCTCATTTGTTGTTCATTATCATTTTTAATTCACTCTCTAACCATTCAATGATGAAATCATTCATAAAAAATACCATTGTATTATCATTACTTTATCTGGCAACAAGTTGTTCCAAAGATTTCCTGAATGATAATCTTACACAGGCGTCTTTACCTTTGGGTGAATCAAATATTTATATATCACCCGATTGGCAAAGTGCTGATTACCTGTTTAAGCTTCCTTCGGTTAAAGAAGCTGATTATGAGATTATATCAAAACCATCATGGCTCAACGTAGGCTCGGTTAACGGGCATATTACAGACAGTGTTGCCAATGTGCAATGTACTGTTACTAAAAATCCGGCTTTCAGTGAAGCGGGCATTTACCTGGATATCATGACTGTATCCGCAGCCGGGATACAATATAAAATTCCTGTTGGCTATATAACCGAGGGAAACCCGTCGGTGAAAGTACAAAACAGCCTCACGCTGCCTTATAACTCATATGGAAATCCCTGTTTACCTATTCAGAATGAAGGATCGGGTATTCTGCTCTGGGGGATCATTAGTATGCCTGACTGGTTAGCGCTTGATACAACCAGGCTTAAATTTGAAGGGACATATATTTCTCCATATAATTCATATTCAATACCTCTTCTCTTTAAGCTCGACGAGGTCCCATACGGAATCATGGCAGGCACAATTGTGCTGTCAACCAATGACAAGGAGCATCCGAGTGTTTCCATAATTGTTACGGCAGACCTGGGAACACCTCAATTGAACATTTATTCCAGCACCATTGATTTTTCATTTGATGAATCCTCAAAAACATTAATGTTAAGCAATTATGGAGATGGAAGCCTGATCTGGGAATTTCAGGACATCCCTGCATGGCTTACCATTGCCCCTTCAAGTGGAATTTGTGAACCATATTCATATATCGATGATATCATTTTCACCTGCGATCGGACAAAACTCAATCCGGGACAAAATTCAGCTACGGTAGTTCTTAGAAGCAACGACAGTTCCCATCCGTCATACGAAATCAAGGTTACGGCTTTTGCTCCCGGTACCAATGAAAACGTACGCGCTATTGCCGGAGATATCAAAGACGCTGTATTCAATAAAAACACAAACACGTTATACTTCGTAACCAGCGCACCTGACAAACTTATTGCTTACGATGTTACCGCCCGAACGGTGTTGCATGAGATATTACTGAGCAAGTCTCCCACCTGTTTTGCCATCAGTGAAGACTGGACTAAAGCAGCCGTAGGGCACAACGGGTTTATCAGTGCCATCGATTTAACAGACAATACAGTAACTGCAATTTACTCAACCGATTATTCAGTATATGACTTTGCCTGGGGCGAAAACGATTGGTTTAGCTTCACGCAAAAGGGTGGAAGTTTCTCCGGTCTGCACTGGATCAATATTGCGGATGGAACATTATATAATGACCCAAGCCAGTATGACCTTGATGGCAGTTCAATCATAAAGAAAGTACCCGGTCAGCCCTACTTCATTGCTACTCGAAACGGGACTTCACCAAGTGGTTTTTTTGCTTATGATGTTGCTGCAAAAAGTATTAAAAGCTACGCACACATGGACTTATACAATTTCTGGTTTTCGGAAAACGGAGAATATATTTTTGCCAGGAACCTGAATATATACAGAACCACCAGTGCAACCGAATCTACCAATACGTTCAATAATGACATCAATGCAATTGGTACAATCAGTACCGGAAATGCAAACTTCTATGGACTGCAATTCCTCTATAGCAGTGATAATTATCTGTGGATTTTACAGAATAATTCTTATTCGTCCGAAATGCAATCAACCAGCTTATACCAGGTTGAAGATAATAACTTTACACTGGTTAACAGTTATGATTACTTCACCGTTTACCAACCCGACGAACAAACTACGCCATTTAAAGTCAGCGCAAATTATGCTTTTGTAAATGGAGAAGGTACAGAGATTATGGTATTGTGCAAAGGTGTTAGCAACAGCTCATGGATGATACAATTTATTCCTGTAAAATAGATAGTTTGAAGTCAGACAGAAAATTGTTTTTATTTTTGAAAAATATAATCCCCGGCTGCCTGGAAGGGAACTGGTGTTGCCCACTCTGATAAACGAAGAGTGAGCAGGCCGCAGCACCAGGCCACGGAATGTTCTATTCCTCACGCAAACAGCATCACCAGTAACTGTGCTGCCACAATCCTCAGGAACATCACCAGCGGATAAACGGTAGCATAAGCCACGGCCGGTGCTTCACTCTGGGCAATACTGTTGGCAAACGCCAGTGCCGGCGGGTCGGTCATACTGCCGGCAAGCAGTCCGCACACTTCAAAGTAGTTGCGTTTGAGCACGATCTTGGTTATCAGCCCGACTATCATGATGGGAATCAGAGTGATAATTGCGCCATAAGCCATCCAGATAAATCCATCGCCCGAAGCCAGGGTAGGGATGAACTTCTCCCCTGCTTTGATGCCCACGCTGGCCAGGAAAAGCACGATGCCTATTTCGCGCAGCATGAGGTTTGCACTGGGTGTGGTATATGATGTGAGCGACAGCTTGTAACCGAACTTGCTCAGCAAAATAGCAATAATGAGCGGCCCGCCGGCGAGACCCAGTTTCACCGGTGTAGGCATCCCTCCTATCACAATGGGAATGCTTCCCAGCAGCGCGCCAAGCATGATACCGATGAAAATCGGGAAAAGGTTGGGCTCGTTGAGGCGGCGGAGCGAATCACCCAGCAGCCGGGCCACACTGTCAATCGAGCTTTCGTCACCTACAATGGTGACTTTGTCACCGATCTGAAGCCGAAGGTGCGGTGTAGCCACCAGTTCAATGCCCGACCTGTAGATACGCGTTATGTTTACACCAAAGCGCGTCCGCAACTGCAGTGATTCCAAGGTTTTACCCGAAACAGCCGGTCGCGTGACCAGTACCTGCTTCGACATCAGTTTGCCCGGCTGTTCCGAAAGGTCGATGTCGCTGCGTTTTCCAAAATCAGCGACAAGGGTACGAATATCACCTTTATGCGAGACAAAAAGGGCGATGTCACCTTCATTCAACACTGTGTCGGAATGTGCGGCAGTGATCTCGCCATCATGCAAAACCCTGGAAATCACTGTTTCGTTGTGCATTAGGTGCCTGAGTTCCACTATTTTTTTGCCGGTAATGGCAGCATTCGTAATAGTGATACTCACCTTTTCGGGAAGGTTTTCCTCGGGATTTTTCATCCGGTCAAACTGTTTCATCTCCTCACTCAGGTTTGTTCCGGTAAACCGCCTGATCAGCAGCATGGTGATGATAATACCCAGAACACCAAAAGGATACGCTACCGCATAGCCCAGGCTGATATCGGTTGCACCACCTGGTGCAACTTCTTTTACTGCCTGCTGTGCCGCACCAAGTCCGGGAGTGTTTGTCACAGCTCCTGACATGATACCTACCATCACTGGCATGGATGCTCCTGTAACAAAATGGAGGATAATCACCGTAGCAACTCCCAGCAGCACAACCGCCGTCGCCAACAGGTTAAGAGTAAGGCCACCTTTACGGAATGAGGAGAAGAAGCCTGGCCCGAGCTGCAGTCCTACAGCAAAAACAAAGAGAATTAGCCCGAAATCTTTCGCAAAATCAAGTACCTGGTGGTTGATACGGAACCCGAAATGCCCGATAGCAATTCCCGCAAACAGCACTAAGGTGATACCCAGCGAGATATTATATATTTTCACTTTCCCAAGCGCAACACCTATTGCAATAACAAAACTGTAAATAATCACCGTTTGGGCAACTGACTCATTGAATAAAAGATCCCTTAACCATTCCATATCCTGAAATTAATTCTGTAACAAAGGTAGATGTTTCATCTCTCGCAAAGGTTTCTTACTGCTTGAAAGTATATGTTCGGTTGCAAAAAGTCTGGCTTATTGTGATAACATGCATAAGTATCTCTAAACATGGTTGTTGCAGACGAAATAAAGAGAGAATAGTTTTAATATTCTGTTAAAAAAACAATTGCTAAAAATCCGGCGATCATGTAAAAGAACCGGTTT
>DAONEL010000090.1:0-3853 GCA_035403045.1 Bacteroidales bacterium | reverse complement strand
AACCAAAATAAACGAATATTACTGGGGCACACCGCTCGTCAAAGTTCTGCACGATTTCAGGTTCAAGTATAACATTCCGATTGTCTATGATTCAGCGATGGTTTCGGGATACAAAGTGGATTACCTTTTCGACAACACTCTAGCCGTTACAGCCATTGGCATTGTTTTCCGCGACAATAAAGACCTGTCGTACACCATCGACTCAAATAACATTGTTCAGGTAGTGCCCCGCGAACTGGCGAAAGGCAACATTATCACCGGTGACAACCTGAAATACCAGACGAAGCCCCGGCGATTTGACCTTACGGTCACTGGTGTTGTGAAGGATAAGCTGAGCGGCGAGCCGTTGCCTTTTGCATCGCTCATGATACGTGAAAACAATTCAGGCACCTCATCCAATGTTGACGGATATTTCACGTTGCAGCATGTACCCTGCGATACCTCTTCATTTATGGTTTTCTACCTGGGTTATTACAGGCAAACGTTTCACCTTACGCCGAAATCGGACCTGCGAAAGCTCATCATATACCTCGATCCTATGCCCACGGAGCTCAAAGCTGTTGAAGTGAAAGGCGAACGTGAAGAACTCATGAAAGCAGCCGAAGGCGGTAACATGATCAAGATGGCACCGGCCAAGATCGCCGAACTTCCAAGCCTTGGTGAAAAAGATATTTTCAGGACATTTCAGCTGATGCCCGGAATTGGCGGCAGCAACGAGTCATCGTCAGGACTGTATGTACGTGGCGGCACTCCCGACCAGAACCTCATACTTTACGACGGTTTTACATTGTATCACCAGGAGCACCTTTTCGGGATGTTCAGCGCGTTTAATCCAAATGCTATCAAGGAGGTTCAGCTTTTTAAGGGTGGCTTTGAATCGAAATACGGCGGCAGGTTGGCCAGTGTAATGGAGATCATAGGCAAGACCGGAAACGAGGAGAAATTCAATGCCGGCGTGGATGCAGGTTTCCTTGGTATAAACGGTTACCTTGAGATACCGCTGAATCACAAAGGATCGGTTTTTATTGCAGGTCGCAGGTCGTACAAAACATTTCTTTATACAAAGCTCTTCAATTCATTTACTCAGAACAATGGCACACCTAAGACAACGGTTTCGGCACCTGCCGGCGATGGTCCTCCGGGCATGAGACAAATGGTGGAAGAGCAATCGCCTACATCCTATTTTTATGACCTTAATTTCAAGGCGACTTACCCGGTAACCAGGAAAGATATTATTTCGTACAGTTATTTCAGCGGACAGGACGATTACGACAATTCACGTGATCTGAGCCGCGAACGGGGTGGCATCAGTATGGAAGGTGATGTCACCGATCTTACAACCTGGGGAAACTGGGGAACAAGCCTTAAATGGTCGCGTAAGTGGAGCGAAAAAGTCTATTCGAACAACCTGATTTCATACTCCAATTACACAAGTTCGAAAGACCGCTCCTCTTCGCGCACCTTTGTGAACGAGGACGACGAAACTGAAACGTTCAATTCGGGAACGGTTGAAGATAACAACCTGAAGGATCTCTGCTTCAAAACCGATAACGAATGCAAAACCGGGCTTCACAACCAGCTTGAGTTTGGCGCACAGTTCAACAATTACAACATCAGGTACAATTTCGTCCAGAACGATACAGTATCTGTGCTCGACATGAAGAACACAGGGTCATTGGCGGCAATTTATTTCCAAAACCGCTGGAAACCACTGGACAAATTCATGTTTCTGCCCGGGCTGCGTACTTCATATTATAGCAATACGGGCAAATTGTACGTCGAACCCCGTTTCCAGGCATCATACAACCTCACTGAAAAAGTTAAGTTAAAGAGCTCAGCGGGATTATTTTACCAGTTTGCCAACAGAATAATCAGGGAAGATATTGCCTCAGGCAGCCGCGACATTTGGGTTCTGTCGAATGGCGACAACATCCCTGTGAGCAAAGCCATCCACCTGATCGGAGGCATGAGTTATGAAAATCACGACTATCTTATCGACGGCGAAGCATACTACAAAAAGCTTTACGGGCTGACCGAATATACGCTGCGGTTTTCACAGCAGTTTGGCCCTGGCCAGCAGAATGTCGACTATTCATCACTGTTTTACAACGGTGATGGTTATACACGCGGCTTTGACCTGCTGTTGCAGAAAAAATACGGTAAATACTCAGGATGGCTGGGTTACACTCTCTCCGAAACCAGGTATCATTTTCCTGTTTATGGCGATGGTTACTTCAATGCAACCCAGGATGTTACACACGAATTTAAGATCGTGAATACATACAAGTACAAGAAATGGACATTCTCGGCCACCTGGATTTTCGGCACTGGCATGGCCTATACTCGTCCGCTAGGCGGGTATGTGCTCACTCTCCCCGACAGCACCACGGTTGATGTGATCATCCCGGGAACCAAGAATGCAGCCCGGTTGCCCAACTACCACCGGCTGGATGTTTCAGCGAAATACGATCTCAGAATGGGTGATTTCGGCAAGGGAAGCCTGAGTTTCTCCATCTTTAACCTTTACAACCGTAAAAACGTGTGGTACAAGGAGTTCGAGGTAGATGAAACAGGGCTCACCGAAACCAATATGACGCTGCTCGGAATCACCCCCAATGTCTCATTATCGTTTCAAATCAGGTAAGATGAAAAAGAAAAAATTCAGATATCTCATATTCAGCACGATAATCCTGTCAGCCATTATCGCAGCATTCACTTCCTGCCAGAAAGAACTCATGGTTCCCATGACCAGCGATAATACGGCTGTAGTTGAAGCTTACCTGGTGGCAGGAGATACGAGCGGGTATGTCTATGTCTCCAAAATTCTTCCTTTTTCGGATGATACAGTCAATATAAAAGAGATGATCAGCGGGCTGAAAGTTTACATCAATGATGAACTGCTCACCGAAGTTGACTCGGGCATTTACTGCTGTAAACCAGGTTCTGAAGGTTTTATAACCGGCAATACTTACAATCTGTCCTTTGAATATGGAGGAAATACGGTAACTTCTTCCACAATTATACCGGTGAAGCCGACTGGCTTTGCGAGCACAGCATCAATTGTTTATGCAACAAGAATTACCGAGGATGACTCTACTTTCCATCCCGGCCCCGGAAGCATGATGGACGAAGTAGAACTTACGTGGAACAACGATGATCTTGCCTATCATTACCTAATGGTGGAATACCTTGAAGATTCGGCCGACTATATCAACGCAAGGCTTGCCGATACAGAGTTTCCTTTCAACCAGGCAACTTCGCCTACCCAGGAGACGTATTTCAAGATAGGCATGCAAAACCTGCGTTACTTTGGCAGTTACCGCATTGTACTGTTAAGGGTAAATACTGAGTTTGATGATGCATTCACAAGAAACGGCACCAATTCCAATAACCTGGTAAATCCAAACACCAACATTACCAATGGATTCGGGTTGTTCACCGGGGTTAGCTCCGATACTGTGTACCTGGAAGTCTTGCCTAAATAACCTCTCAGTTTTTCAACGAAATATCTGAGGACCGGCTAATCAGGTTCGTTGATATAGAAACGCATGGATCGGGATAATTACAATATGTCAATTCCGGTTGCAAAGTGCTATATTCCAATGGTGAGATTAGCTACTGATTCTTACTTCTCCAAACCCATATAGCGATGCTGTAATTCCACTTCTCAGTGCCTCTCAGAGCCCTGAGTACCTCCGTGGTTCCTCTCAATCCTGATACTATCGGAACTCAAACTATCGAATTCTCTCTGCCTTCGCTGCAATGCATCTCCTCAGTGCCTCTCAGTGCTCTGAGTGTCTCAGTGGTTCCTTTCTATCCCGTTACTATCAAACTATCAAACTCTCTCTGCCTT
>DAONEL010000089.1:0-11004 GCA_035403045.1 Bacteroidales bacterium | reverse complement strand
GGCTGTTGTAACCACCATTTGCATCTTTAACTTGTACAGCAGTGGGCTTAAATGTTCCCGGCATTACATGGAAATTCAGCGGAGCTGCACCAGTATTGAAGAGCCGTACCGGGTATCCTTCTGCCGTATAGGCTATTGATGTTACCACGACGGTGTTGCTACTCAAAGCAAAAAATGATCCCGCGACGTTACCTTCGGCAGGTATGGCCAGCAAAGGCTGGTTGAATGATAATCCTTCCTTCTGGGTATCAACCACATTAAAAAGCCCGTGAGGCACCAGCGCATAGGTGAATGTTACCGGACCTTCCTGGTCAGCCTTGAAATTTGTATGCCAGTAATTGTTCATCACATAGGAATATAGAGTCGGAGCAGTGTTTGGTTTCGTTTTCCACTCTTTCACACCATATTTTCCGGGCTGCTCATCAAGCATTTCTCCTGGTTCCACGAGGCAGGCTTCACGCAGCAGCAGTGAAACGCCATAGTCCTGGTTCGACACGTCGCACCAGTGCTGCACACAGTAATAATCCTGGTTGGCGCCGGCAAGCTGACAGGAGCCGGGGCTGAAGATGCCGCCCCAGCCTGTATTGTAACGGCTTACCGCATCGGGGATACCAAACGGAAAGGCGAAATGAACCGATTCCTTTTCCCGCACTGCTTTCTTATCGACAGTATTGGCCAGTTCCACGCGGTTAATTCCTTTGTAAACGGTTATTTCGCGCTGCAGCGAATTACATCCCGGAGCATTGTTTTTCACCTGCACAACAGCCAGCAACGGGCCGTTTTCTTTCAGACTTACAATGCTCTGCTGATCGCTGGTGACAGCCAGTTTCGGGTCGCGGCCGGGCACATAGTAAAACTTATTCAGGCCTTCATTCGTGCCGGTTTTCACAAGTTCGGCATTAAGAGGTTTCCACACCAGGCTGCTGATGTTTCCGGTTGACCGATCGATTTTCAGGCTGAAGAATTCATTTTCGAGCTTTTCAGTACCTGTATCAAAAGCCTGATTGTCAGTCAAAGGCCCTTTGTTGATAAGACTGTAGCGCTTTGAGCCAAGGGCAGGAACAGCAGTAGCCATGAATGCCAGCCTGCCATCGGAGAGCTTCTGGCACTGAACCTCGTTTCCGGCCTCATCTGTCACACAATTGGCCATACCAGCCGTTGCAGCATCTATGTAAACCATGTCAGTCCTGGACCATGAAAGCGTGTTAAAAACATCAACCTTCACGGCATTGGCCGGCAGGCGGAAAGGTTCGGCGAGTTTTTTAACCATTGCATCCCCGTCAAGTGCATACTGCCGTTTGTAGTTCCACTGGTCAATTACAAAAGGAACATCCGGATCGGTGATGCTGTTGTAAGCTCCCCAGGTGTGTTCGTCGAAGAGCAGCACCTTTCCCCATGCCTTTTCAATGGCATCGGCAGGATAGCCATGCCGGCCGCTGATTGCATATAGATTCGACAACTGCGTAAGTTTTTCGCTGTTGCCGCGGTTCATGGCCATTTCGGCAGCGGTGGAATAGGCACCGTCTTCCCAGTAAGGGGAGAAATCACCCGAAAAAGCCGGAAGCTCATCACCATAACGCTTTTCAAATTCACGAAACATGCCGTCAACTGTGCTGAGCAAGATTTTGGGCGACTTATACTTTGCGTTCCAGTCGGCTGTAAACTGAGAAACCAGGCTGTCGGTTGGGCCGTTATCAGCCACAATGCTGTATCTCCATTGCACCATATCGTAAGGATAACCATTGGCATCGAGTTCAGACATGTAAGCGGCTATTTTCTTTTTGCCCCTTACAGCAATATCTCCCGGTTTCATGCCATGCCAGGAAGAATAGCCTCTGCCTGCCATCCAGAAAAGTATCTTCTCCTCACCCGATGGCGACACCCACCAGAATGGCCTGTCGGCCCAGTTTTTGTTGGAATGCCCTACCCTGTCGCCGCCATCAGGTAACGAACCCACATAGTTAGGTCCGTCAGAGAAATACCTGATACCTGTGCGCGCCAGCGCAGGTATTGTTCCCCAGGTAAGCCCCGGGATATCGGTGATCATGGCTGCAGAGATACGTATGCCATATTCCTTTTCGAGTTTCAGTGAATACATTGTAAGCCTGTAAAGTTCTTCGGGCTGACACAATCCTGTTGTGATGCCGGCATACAGTCCGCCTACACCAATACTCCCGTCTTTGATTGCCTTGAAAAGTCTGTCTTTTTGCTCCGGCGTGCATATTTTCAGGAAGTTCTCAATGGCCATAGATGTCTCGATATTCCATTTGAACTGTGCCTCAGGCGGAAGGTCGCGGGTTTGATCAATATACCTGAGCGCATTGACGATATTACGGTTCTGTATCTGCTCTACTGCCTGCTGCCTGTCGGAGTAGCCCACATCGTAATGAGAATGATGGATAAGGTATATTTCCCTGTACTTAACAGGTTTCAAAACGAGAGAAAACTCCCTGTCGGGCTGGCCGGGGACAATTGCTTTTACCTGCACAGGCGTTTCTGCCCCGACTGCATCGTGGTAAATTTCGAAATTGTTATTCCCTGGTTTGAGCGTGAAATGGTAATTCTCTTTGCCGTCAACAACCAGCGTGAGGAGTTTATCGTTACCAAAATGAGTAGCAACCACGTCGATTGTCTGCCGGTTGTCTTTCGAAAGCAGCGCAACAGGCTCTATTTCAATACTTTCTTCAAAATTAAATTTGAATGTCATATACCAGTCGTTGCTGTTTTCGTTATGTCCAACTACTTTCAGCTTCAGCGGCTTACCCTTTTCGCACATTGCGGCAGGCACGCGCAGGTACATATAGCCATGGGCATCAGCGGCGGCGTCATCCATTTTCCACTCAAATACAAGTTGCTCTCCCTGGTTACCTTTAAAAGTCCAGTACGGCACATTTTTTTTATCGAAGGTTTTAAAAGTTATCGCCTGCCGGTCGTTAATGTACAGGTCAAAACTCCGGTCGCCATGGCTTGTACCTTTGGAATGGGCTGCAAGCCAGGCAAAGCAGATATACTTACCCTGAAAGCCGGCAGGAACGGCTTCTGTTTCCCATTCAATCACCTTTTTACCATCAGTGCATCGTGTCAGCAAGGCCGTTTTGGCAACATCGGGCAGCGCGGAATTGTAACTTATATTCTCCCCGCTGATCTCCCTGGCATAACCTTTCAGATAATTGATCCTGCCGAATACGGGCACTTTCACCTGTGCTGATAACATAAACGGAACCATCGCCAGGCTTATAAGTAATAGTCTGATTCTCATAAATAAAGGATTAAGGATGGATTATTTGCCGCTGAGGCGAAGATACAAATCTATTGACATGTTATGAACCTTTTCAGGGGAATGATTGTTTAAGATGCCGAAAGTAAATCTCCTTTTTAGGTATTGAGATACCTGATTAATTGCTACTTTCGCAAACACAATAACGTAATCTAAAACCCAAAATAATCATGGCAGTATTAGTTGGCAAAAAAGCCCCTGTTTTTGAAGCTGATGCCGTAGTAAACGGCGGCGAATTTGTAGAAAAATTCTCTCTTTCACAGTATATAGGTAAGAAGCATGTAGTCTTCTTTTTCTACCCTCTTGATTTCACTTTTGTATGCCCAACCGAAATTCTCGCTTTTCAGGAGAAACTCGGCGAGTTTGAAAAACGCAATACGGCAGTTGTCGGTTGCTCCATCGACAGTAAATTTTCACACTGGGCATGGCTTAACACTCCGAAAAACAAGGGTGGAATTGAAGGCGTGAAGTTCCCACTGGTTTCGGACCTCAGCAAGACCATATCCGAAAATTACGACGTACTGGCCGGCGACTGGGAATACAATGAAGACGAAGACTATGTAGAATTCAACGGCGACCCGGTAGCATACCGCGGATTGTTCCTGATTGACAAAGCCGGTATTGTTCGCCACCAGGTTGTAAACGACCTGCCGCTTGGCCGCAGCATTGAGGAAGCCCTCCGCATGGTTGACGCACTCCAGTTTTTCGAAGAAAACGGTGAAGTTTGCCCCGCTAACTGGCACAAAGGGGAAGAAGGCATGAAGGCTGATGCCAATGGTGTTGCCGATTACCTGAGCAAGCACTAAAACAAATCCTGACACTATGAAAGCCGGTGAAAGCCGGCTTTTTTTATTTCTTCGGACGACGGTCGTTTATTGTCAGGGTTAATGAAAACATTGAACAATCGTCAGCCAGAACCGGGTAAACTTTCACAGCCTGGTTTCGTTTCCATATAAACCTGCCGGCAGCCCACCCGAAGGCCGAACCGATGAGCACATCGCTCGCCCAGTGCTTGTCGTGGTAAATCCTTGAAATGGCGGTGCCTGCAGCCAATGAATAAGCAACTACCGGCACCCACACGGTTTCGCTGTATTCAGAAGCAAGTACTGATGCCACTGAAAAAGCCAGTGTTGAATGCCCGGACGGGAAACTTGTATGATGCCTGTTCCCGACAGGCCCATCCCAGTTAGCAGGATCAGCAGGAGAATCCTGGCAGGGCCGGTGACGATGGGCGGCCTGCTTTACAATATTCACAAAAACCGCACTCACAGCCGCTGCTTTGCCCGCAGTAAGGGCTGTAGCCGATAAACGGTCATTTTTCAGCAGGCGGCCACCGAAATATAAACCGCCGAGCAGTGGCACTGTATAATAACCGCTTCCCCAGTGCTCAAAGCCATACCGGAAGAACTTGTCACCCGATGCTGTTCGCTGCTCCTGCACAAAATCCCTGATGGCTGCATCCTGGGTATAGAGCAAAACGCCGCTGCCGGTAATGGCTCCGAAAGTTATCCATTCACCTGTTTTCCAATGTAATGGCGATTTTATTATAGACCAGGAATCAGTAAAATACGACTTCAGGTACGAACCGCTCACCCGGGTATAATTAAAGGAAATGGAATCCGGATTCTGGGCATGTAAGAAAGGTGAATTTAAGAAAAGAAAAATCATTGAGACGATCAATGACACCCTGACACTGTGAATGACGGCAATTGAAAAAATCTTGCTGTCATCGCGAGATCCTGTAAAATCTTTCGTGTTTATGAAATCCATCCTGCCTGATAAATTTTCTGAATTCAGCCCTATCGGGATTAAACGTATAACAAGTTGAATCTTCGGCTGCTTCAGTAACTTGCCGCAAGTTATCAATTTCCTCGTTAGTAGAAATAGCAGCCAGTTCAAGAACGCCTTTCGACAACGAAAGTTTCTGAACGCTCCAGCTATCATTATCATTCCTCGAATTCAGAAAGAAAGAACCCTTGAACTTAGTAAGAACATTGCCACTTGAAAGCCGGAAAAGAGTGTCGGTTTCGTGAACATGTTGCACCAGGCTGTCACCAATCACATTTACTTTTAATCTGTCGCCTGTTGACTCATCAATGAGCGTATCTCCGGTCAGTTTTTGACCAGCCGGCAGATCGGTTTTAGCGGTTTTCAGTTCAAAATCGTACGTTTGGAGGATCATCTTATCCGAAATCATAATGAAGGATGCTTTGTCTTCCGACAAATAATGACCTGTAAGTCTTGAAGGGATTTCCTTCAGATGATTTGCCCCTCTTGGCTGAGGCTCAGTAAAGGTAACCTGAGGCTGACAACCTGAAAGAACCAGAACTAACGAAAGGAAAGATAATATTTTAAACATGATGTTTATTTTAATAACGATGGGATAAGGAAAAGATTATTCCATAGGGTTATAGAGAATCCGGTAACATGGCAAATCTATCTGCCAGGCTTTAAGTTGAAAATCTAGTACGCACTGTTTTTCAAAATCAAAGCCAGCTTCAGGCCATAAATAAAGCGGTCAAAAACTATTGACTGGTCAGACATTAAACGGGAGTTCCTTGAATAGACTAAAGTTGAACGCGATGCATTAGCATTAAAACCGCCAAAAATCCCAACGAAATAATCAACGGGTGATTCTCTTACAGTGTAGTTTGAACGGTATCCAAATTCCAAACGACCCGACATGCATGGCTGATTAAACCTCAGGTCAATTTCAGGCCTCTTAAGATACGCTGCCAGTGACATATCTCCATTTGAGAATTTGTTAACCAAACGGTACCGGTAGTTGGTAAACCCAGTCAGGCAATTAATCATAAAATGTGAACCAACAGGGAATGATAAGCCCAGTTCAATACTTGCCATTGATGTGGCGTACTTGCGTATGATTGAGTCTTTTTTTATATCAGAACCGTGAACAAAACCATAACCAAGACTCACAAAATAGTTTTGAAGCATCAACGAACCATCAAACTTCATCATGTAGAAACTTCCCAGCATGGCTATATTGGTTGAATCAAGCAGGTCACTGTAACCGGAAAAATCGGAAGTGCTCAGTTCAAGTTTATAATCCATTGATCCATTTAACCGGTGAGGGTCATATCCATGATATCTTTCTTCCAGACTTGCAGGATAATTTCTGGATAATTTTTCCGGTTCAACTTTCTTTCGCGGACCTAAAAAAATATTTTGAAATGCTGTATCAATTAGAACTCTTACACCCTGATAACCAAAAGCACTGCAGGTTAGGTAATGCCTTTCACCAGCTATTTCTGAAAAATTGAACCTCACTGAGAAATATCCAGATGAATCGGTATTTGTCAGGTATCCCAGTCCGCCGTTGTCCTGAATCCAGGCATCAGGAACAGGAACGCCTTCAAGATCAGTCACTATACCATGAATTCTGATATTCTGGCCAATTGATGGCCCGGAGAATAATATAAGCAACAATATAAGCAAGTATAATTTTTTCATAATATATTGATTAATAGTGGTCTCATTCAAATATCTTCGCCTGGTTCCATATCATGTCCATCTCGGCCAGTGTCATTTCATGGAGTTTGCGCCCCTGTTTAGCGGCTTCCTGTTCAAGGTACTGGAACCGCCGGATAAACTTACGGTTGGTTCTTTCAAGAGCAGTTTCGGGGTTCACATCGATGAAGCGTGAATAGTTGATCAGCGCGAATAAAAGATCACCAAATTCGCCCTCACGCTTTTCGGGGGTATTTCCGTTCGCCAGTTCGTGGTTCAGTTCACCGATTTCTTCTTCAACCTTGGCCCACACCTGCTCGCTGTTCTCCCAGTCGAAACCAACACCACGGGCTTTGTCCTGGATACGGTATGCCTTTACCATGGCCGGCAGCGACATTGGCACACCCTCGAGTACCGAAGTGCGGCCCTCGTCGAGTTTAATTCGCTCCCAGTTGTCTTTCACATCGTCGGCTGAATTCACTTTTACATCACCGAAAATATGCGGATGGCGGCGGATCAGTTTCTCGTTGATGCCCTTTAGAACATCGGCAATACCAAATGAGTTGGCTTCCTCACCCAGTTTCGAATAAAAAACAATGTGCAGCATCAGGTCGCCCAGCTCTTTTCGTACCTCAGAAAGGTCTTTTTCAAGAATGGCATCTGAAAGTTCATATGTTTCTTCAATGGTGAGGTGGCGAAGGCTGTCAAAAGTCTGTTCCTTGTCCCAGGGACATTTTGCCCTGAGTTCGTCCATAATATCGAGTAAACGTGAAAATTCGGTGAGTCGCTGATCCATGTAAATAAAGATTTCTGCAAAGGTACATGAATGAATGATTACAGCAGGTCGTTTATCCTGATGTTAATAAATATCAAATGATTAAAAGATTGATAGTACTTTTGCGTTCTTAAATGGCCGGCGAGGCCGTTTTTTATGAGCAGAGTTTTAAAAAGCACATCCCGAAAATCACAACCGGGCCCAATGGTGATCCTTCTGATTACCATTGCCAGCCTGTCGTTTCCGGTAGCTACCAGGGCTCAGCACAAGCTTTTTAATTCCAACCTGTTACTCGAAGGCAGGGTAAATTATGGTTTCCTGATTAACCATCATCTCGAAATGCAGATTTACAACGCCCATTTCCCGGCATTTGAAATCAACCTCGGTAAAGAAACCTGGGGTAAACAGCGATGGGAAGCAGCATATGGTTATCCGATCATCGGTGTTGCCTATTGGTATTCCACGCTGGGGAATTCAGAGTTCCTGGGACGGTCAAATGCCGTGTTCCCATACATTAATTACCCAATTGTCAGGGATTTAAAACACGAACTGAATTTCAGGCTTGGGCTGGGACTCGGTTATCTCACCAAATGTTTTGATCCGGTAACCAACTATAAATATCTTGCCATCGGGTCGCATGTAAATGCTGCCATTAACCTCATGGCCGAGTACCGCTGGCGCATGAGTCCGCGAATGCAGGTTGCTGCAGGTATCTCCATGATGCATTTTTCGAACGGCTCGACCAAAACGCCCAATTATGGCATCAACACACCCTCGGTAAACCTGGCGCTCGCCTACAGGCTCAGCAACGAGAATGCTTACCAGAACAGGAAACTGATTCCGGAATTGTACAAATTTGAATTTGACGGTAAAAAGTCGGTAGTGCTGAATCTTGCAACGGCTATAGGTTACAAAGACATGGGCGAAGAGTATGGCCGTACATTTATGGTCTATAGCTTTTTTGGCGACGTTCTCACCCCACTCTCATTCAAAAGCAGTGCAGGCATTGGTTTTGATTTTGCCCGCGACCAGTCGGACCCATATTTTGCCAGCCTTGATAAGATTAAGATCAAGCATAAGATTGAACTTTACAGGACAGGTGTAAGCCTGGCATACCAGCTTAAAATGTCAAAACTGTCGTATATGTTCAATGCTGGATTGTATGTAACTGGTAAGATGGCACCAAGTTTCGGCTATTTCAAGTTCGGGTTGCAATACCTTGTTTTCAAGAATATTTTTGCAACGATCACCTTCCGTTCGCACCTGGCCCGGGCTGACTTTATCGGGCTGGGAGTTGGCTATAAACTTCCGCTTTATGTTTACAAACCTCACTAAAAGTGATTGTTAAACCCCGAAATCAACAACCGTAACATGACAAACCTGCTTAGTCAAATGCGCGATAGTAAAACCCGCCGAAGCTTTTTCCCGCTTCTCACGGCAATACTGGCATTGCTGAGCATTACCTCGTGCTACAAAGATCACTCACTCGATTTTACCAAGAGCTGGGGCGACGAAAAGACTGAGACAAGGGCTGTTACCGGCAATTTCACCCGGATAAGGCTTGAAAATGATATTGATCTCAGCATCACGCCGGGAAATAATTACAGTGTTACCATCACAGGAGGAGAGAACATACTGCCGGGCATCATCACCGAAATAATCGACAGTACGCTAATAATCAGGAATGAGAATAAGTACAACTGGGTGAGAAGTTACGATAAGAAACTTCTGGCAGCGGTGACCCTGCCCCACCTTTTTCAGCTTTATTACGAATCAACCGGGACGGTAACCTGCACCGATACAATACGTGAAGACTCTCTTTTCATTGATTCCCACGGAGGAAGCGGTTATATAAATATGCTTATAAATACAGGGCTTGCGCACATGTCGATACACAGGGGATCAGCAGATATAAAGGCAATCGGCTATTGCGGAAGCAACTTCATATATTCAGCCAGTTACGGGGTATTTCACTGTGAAGACCTTGAAACCATAAACACCTATATGCATTCCAAAGGAACGGGAAATTGCTATATTCGTGTGCTGGGAACACTCGAATACCAGCTCGACGGCAAAGGCAACATTTATTACTGGGGACGGCCGGTTAATATCAGTGGAACAGATAACGGAATCGGGAACCTGATTCCCATGCAATAGACTTCATTCACAATCAGAAAATTATGGCATCATTCATGAACAGGATTTACAGGGCAATGCCGTGGATCATCATACTGTTCACCATGTGGGTGATAGCCAATATAAACCTGAAGAAGGATTATGGCACCGGTGTTATAGAAGCCGACGGAAAGGGATACTTTTCATACCTGCCGGCAATATTTATCTATCACGACCTGAATTTCGGCTTCTTCTACGACATCGAACGGGTGAAATACTATAAAGAAAACCTTTATTACAACTATATCCGTGTTCATAACAACCACATTTTCAATAAGTACTATGCCGGGACAGCACTGGCCATGATGCCTTTTTACCTGATAGGACACGGAATGACTCTCATCACCGGTTCCGACCCCGATGGTTACAGCTACTGGTACACGCTCATGGTACATCTAGGCGCTTTGTTTTACCTGTTCGCCGGGCTTATCGCCATCAGAAAACTCCTCAGGGCTTATGGCATCCGCGAGAATTTTATTGCATTCACGCTTGGCTCAATCGTTTTCGGGACAAACCTGTTTTATTACACTGCCGTGGAATTCAGCATGTCGCATGTGTACTCTTTCGCGTTCATTGCATGGTTCGTTTATACCGTACACCTTTATTTCGAAAAACCCAAAGGCAGCCTGATCATCATTTCAGGGGTTTTGCTGGGAATTATTGCCCTCATTCGTCCGGTAAACCTGGTTATTTTACTTAGCCTGCCTTTCATTGCAGGAAGCAGAGAAAAATTCACTGCAGGATTGAAGGAATTGATAACCTTTAGATTATCCACAATTGCCGGTATTTTGGCCTGCGGAGCAATCGGCGGGCTGCAGTTGCTGATTTACAAACTGCAAACCGGCAGTTTCTTTGTTTACTCATACCAGGGCGAAGGGTTCAATTTCCTGAAACCACACATTCCGGAAGTGCTGTTCAGCTATCGCAAAGGCCTGTTTCTCTATACCCCATTGCTTTTGTTTACATTGGTCGGGTTCAGATACCTTTACAAGCAGTCGCGATTTTCAGCCTGGTGGCTGGCAATATTCTTTATTGTACTTACTTACATCATTTCCTCGTGGCATATGTGGTTTTACGGTGGTAGTTTTTCGCAGCGGGTTTATATCGATTTCTACATTTTCTTTGCCATCCTGCTGGCTCTCGCGTACCAGTCCATACGTCCGCCGTCACTACAGAAAGCCTTTATCACCTTTACATTTGTGCTGGTGTTGTTCTGCCAGTTTCAGACTTACCAGTACCGGCACATGATCATACATTGGTCGGATATGAATAAGGAGAAATACTGGGAAGTGATGTTTAAACTGCCAAA
>DAONEL010000088.1:5926-11004 GCA_035403045.1 Bacteroidales bacterium | reverse complement strand
CAGAAATACCAGAACTCCTTTGACGTACTGCCTTTGAACGAATGGATGCAGGTGCGTAATGAAGCCGCCTGGGAACAATGGATATTTGAAAATAATGTGGCTCCCTGGGGTACAAAAACGATTGAAGAAGCAAAGGAAAATCCTGTTAACGGCGATTATCATAAACTTTACACCCAGAATGCCATCGACAATGTAGGACGTGGCACCGACTGGCTTTCACTGGTAACCCGCGAAGGCAGTATAGCTCAGCATAATGTTACGATAACCGGCGGAACAAAATCCACAAAGTATCTTCTCTCGGGAAACTATTACGACTATAAAGGAATCATTGCCAATGCTGACTTTAAGCGCTACTCGGTGAGGGCTAATCTCGACCAGGAAGTGAACAAATATATCAAAGTGGGATTAAACATTGCCACCAGCCGCATCAACAATACCAACAGCAGCCTTGGCAGCGACCGTTGGGAAAACTCCGGTTTGATACGCGCTGCATTACAGCAGGGTCCACATATCAAGGCTATCGATGAAAACGGAAATTATCCCCTCAACCCTCAATTATCGCTTCAGCCTAATCCTTACTCATTACTTACCATTTCCGACATAGGCCGTATTGAGCGCACAACCATCAATTCTTATGTTGACATTACCCCGGTGAAAGACCTGGTGGTTAAACTAAAAGCCGGCATTGACCGTGGTATGACAGGCCGCTGGACATATCTGCCCCATACCACCCTATGGGGAAACATGGAAAATGGTAAAGCAAACATTACCACCGAGGACAAAAATTCTTACCTCATTGAAGGAACTGTAAATTATTCGTTCAACATCAGTGGCAGTCATAAATTTAATGTACTGGCCGGCGTATCGGAAGAAAAATTCATCGACAGGTACAATGAAGAAGGAAATACAGGCTTCCTCACCGATGCCTTCCTGTGGAATAATCTCAATGCAGGTACGGGAACAAAGACTGTAAAATCAGGAGGCGCCGACAACCTGATGGCTTCTTATTTCGGAAGACTCAATTATAACTTCAAAGACAGGTACCTGGTTACCATGACACTGCGTACAGATGGTGCCAGCGTATTTGCCCGCAATAACAAATGGGCAACATTCCCCTCGGTTGCCCTTGGATGGAATGTAGCTGAAGAGTCGTTTTTCAGCGGTGCCAAAGATGTTGTATCGCAACTCAAACTAAGGTTAAGCTACGGCCAGACCGGTAACGCAGACATAGGCAACAACGCTTTTGCTGCCTACGGAGCTTATCCGGCTTATCTCACTGGCGATGAAGCAAAACATATCGGCGTTTCACTATCAAGACTTGAGAACCCTGACCTAAAATGGGAAACCACTACCGAAGCCAACTTTGGTCTCGATTTCAGCGTTTTCAACGATAAGATTAGCGGATCGTTCGAGTTGTTTAACCGCGTTATTTCAGACCTGCTTTTCTTAAAACCCATCAACTCCTATCACGATGTTAATTATGTAATGGCCAATGTAGGTGAAACACAGAGTAGAGGGTTTGAACTTACCATCACATCCAATAATATAACCCGTGGGGATTTCCAATGGAAAACAATGTTTTCGTTCTCTAGTTACAACGACAGGTGGCGGAAACGTGCTGATGACTGGAAACCTCGTGTTTTCGAAAACGTGGATGATCCTGTTCGTGCGATTCATGAATATATTTCAGATGGAATAATGCAAATTGGCGACGTAGTTCCTGCTCAGCCATTACTACAACCAGGTCAGATAAAAATAAAGGATATCAACGGTTATGAGAGGGATGAAAACGGCAACCCTGTGGTGGACGAAAACGGCCATTTCCTCACAACAGGGTCTCCTGATGGAATCATTGACGAAACTGATAAAGTGCTTTTAGGCACTTCCGATCCGAAATTGATTGCCGGTATGTCCAATATGCTTACCTACAAAAACTTCAGCCTTAATTTCGACTTCAACGGCATGTTCGGCAGGCAATTGGTTGACCCGAATTACACGGAATACGGAGTAAGTGCCGAAGGTATTTATACTTACGGATACAATGCCTTACGGACAGTTAAAGATCGCTGGACTCCGAGCAATCCATCAACTACGCATCCTTCATCCTACTATGGATGGTCTGATCAGGGAGCAGGTGATTTCTTCTACCAGAATGCCTGGTTTATCAGGCTGCAGAACATTTCGCTGGGATACAAACTTCCTTCCAACTGGTTTGGCAAAGTATTGCAGGAAGCAAGATTTCATGTGGATGCCCAGAATCTTTTCGTAATCACCCCCTATACCGGTGTTGACCCCGAAACCGATTCCTACACGGCCGCTTATCCTAACGTGAGAACAATCACC
This sequence comes from Bacteroidales bacterium, assembly GCA_035403045.1. Lineage (GTDB taxonomy): Bacteria > Bacteroidota > Bacteroidia > Bacteroidales > UBA4417 > UBA4417. Next base: position 8,661 of record DAONEL010000088.1, on the reverse strand, counting down.
ATTGGCCTTAATGTTAACTTTTAACCTGTAAATTGTAAAGCCATGAAAATGAAAAAGATATTATTTTTCCTGATGATTGTGATGCTCTTCGGAAGTTGTACCAAGGATTTGAATCCTGTGGATTATTCCGATATTAATCCGAGCATCTTCCCTCAATCGGAAGCCGACGTTGAAGCGATGGTTTATGCCTGTTACTACCCGTTAAGAGGTTCATGGTGGGATGGCATTAACAGCACTTCCGAACGCGGAATCATGTTTGTACTGGATGCTACTACCGAAATTCTCTCGGGCAAATTCAGCGTTCAGCAATATGGGCATTTGCTGAATTATGGTCCTGAAGACGAAGATGTTACCTATTTTTATGATGGAAACGCATCTACTCCCGGGTCAGGATTCTATAACAAGATCAGCCGTATGACGCTGGCTATCAGCCTTATAGAAGAATCGAAAGTAAGCGATGAAATAAAGAAGAAAGCCATTGCTGAAATCCGCTGTGCACGTGGTATGCTGGCCTATAACCTGTTCGATATGTTTGGGCCTATTGTTATCGCCCCGCTTGAAGTGCTGCAAAAACCTATGGTTGAAAAACCCCTGGCCAGGCTTTCAAACGAAGAGATGGTAAAATTTATCGAAGACGACCTCAATGCAGCCGCAGCCGATCTGCCTTTGCCCGGTGAAACCGAATATGGAAGATTCGATAAAGGTGTTGCCAAAATGCTCCTCATCCGTCTGTATCTGCACGAAAAACAATGGGATAAAGTACTGTCAACCTGTAACGATATTCAGGGTTACAACTACTATTCGCTTGTTCCTGACTATGTTGGTATGTGGGACCTTAATGGTGCACAGAACTGCCCCGAAGTGATTTGGGCCATCCCCTGCAACTATGAAGGAACCAGTGAAAACCAGTGGCAGCTTATGGCGCTCCCCTCAAATTATGCACCCATGGGCGGATGGGCTACAGTGCAAAGCACATGGCATTTTTATGACAGCTTTGAAGAAAATGATGTGAGAAAAACCATGCTCATTGCTGAATATACCGGCACCGACGGAAATGTTTATAACCGCTCCAATCCGGGCGACAATATAGATCTTGGCCCGATTCCGTTAAAAATTAACCCTGATGATCAGCGCTCCACATCGCTTTCAACGGTTGACATCATCATATACCGTTATGCCGACGTGATTCTTTCAAAAGCCGAAGCCATTGCCAACCTAAGCGGGCCTAACCAGGAAGCCATGGATTTGGTTAACCAGATCCGTCACAGAGCCGGTATTCCTGACAAGAAACTGGCAGACTACAGCACGCTTGACAAATTCAATGACCTGATATTGCTCGAACGCAGCCACGAATACTGGTGCGAAAACGGCCAATACCGCGCCGACCTCATCAGGCATGGAAAATTTGTTTCACGCTGCATTGAACAGACTGGTTCGCCGTATGCAACCGATAACAAGGTGGTGTTCCCGTTCTCGAGAAGAGCTGTCAGCGAAGGTAAAGGATTATTCATTCAGAATCCCGGATACAATTAGCAGATAACCGGGAAGCAGCATATCCGGTTGAATTTCGCTGCTTCCCGGGCTTCTCCCAACAGGTGATTCATAAACTCAGCAGAATAAAACACAATAATATTGATGACCAGACACTTCAGCACGGTACTGTATTTAGTAGTGGCACTTACCCTGTCATTCGGATGTAAAAAACCTGATGATGAAGGCAGCAGTACTACAACCATACAGTATCAGCCGTCGCAGGAAATATTTCCCAACCCCGAACGCGGTTTCATGCATCTGCTCATTGCCCAGTCCGAAGGCCAGCCACTTAATCCCTATACGCTCACTACGCTGAAGGAAGAGGGACTCACAATCGTGCAGCGGTTTTATTATCTCGAAAACTTCAAAGATAAACCGCTCAGCGCCCTGGAACTTGAACTGATAAGTAACGATATGCAATTGCTTCGTAATGCGGGCTTTAAATGCATTCTCCGCTTTGCTTATACCGATGATATGAGCGGAACCGATGCCCCACTTGAAATTGTAAAGCAGCATCTTGACCAGCTGAAGCCGGTATTTGAGCAAAACCAGGATGTTATTGCGTTTGTTCAGGCAGGGTTCATAGGCGCATGGGGTGAATGGCACAGCTCAAGCAACGGGCTTGCTACAACGGAAAACGAAAAGGAAGTCATCAACAAATTGCTGAGCGTGTTACCTGCCGGGATTATGGTGCAGGTACGTACTCCTAATGCCAAGCAGGAAATAGTCGGAACAACACTGCCGGTTGACGGCACCCTTGCCTATACAAGCGATATACGGGCGCGTATCGGCCATCATAACGACTGTTTCCTGGCCGGTGGCACCGATTATGGCACGTATAGCAACATCACTGCCGATAAGGACTACATCAGCAAGGAAGCGCTTTACGTCCCCACAGGAGGTGAAACCTGTCCGCCCGAAGGCGCATTTCCTGATTGTACAACAGCCAAAACAGAGATGGCTCTTCTCAAATGGACTTACCTGAACCTTGACTGGTACCAGCCGGTGCTTGATGCCTGGCGCAACTCGGGCTGTTTTGAGGAATTTCAGCGCAACATGGGCTACAGGCTCGTGCTGCAGACAGCTAAATTCCCAGCAACGGCAAAAACCGGAAGTGATCTCACCATTGAGATCAAGCTGACCAACAAAGGTTACGCCCCGGTATATAATGAAAAGAAAAGCAGCCTGGTACTTATCAATAC
>DAONEL010000088.1:0-5826 GCA_035403045.1 Bacteroidales bacterium | reverse complement strand
ACATCCAATTAATCAACACAATACGACAAACAATTCAAAATCAATAACTATGAAAAAAAATCTCTGGATCCTGATGAGCATTGCCCTGACATTGCTCGTATTCACAGCCTGCGAGAAAGATGATTCTTCCAGCGATACCAAAGCGGTATTCAGCTATATAACCGATGGTTTTAAAGTGAACTTCACCAATTTCTCCACCAATGCCACCGATTATTCATGGGAATTCGGTGACCAGACGGAGCCTTCCACACTTTCGAACCCTGTTCATGTTTTTCCGCAAAAAGGCCAGTACCTGGTAACTCTCACTGCAAAAATGGGGGAGAAAACCAGCACATTTACCGATACAGTGCTCATCATCGGCCCCAACATCAAAATCGACGGTGATTTTACCGACTGGGCCTATGTTGATTATACCTATGTAAATGCAGAAGGCACCGGTGGAACGCTTTCGGGAATCAAAACCTTTGCTTCAGCCGGCTACCTTAACTTCTATCTAGAAGGCACTTCAGACTGCAGCCTCACAGTGCTTGATTTCTATCTTGATTCGGATAACAACCCCGCAACTGGGCTTGTTAGCTGGATGTACCCCGCCGGTTCGGGCGCTGATTACCTATTCGAAGGATCAGTTCCCGGAGAATGGGGCGATGTATATGAACATGTTGGTCCCGGCAACGACTGGAACTGGAACGCGTTTGCTTCCTTCAGCGATGTGATTCAGTTCTCTGCATTTAAGTCAGTAAGCGGTAAACAGGCTATTGAATTTGCCATCAAACGCAGCGCTTTAAATACCATGCAGGGATTTGTAAACTTCGCCATTATCGAAAGTAACTCGGGATGGGCTGAAGTAGGCGCCATGCCTGCCGACCAAACACCCGAGTCGAAATTCATTGCCTTCAAACTCTAAACTGTCAAAGCATTCAAGGCAGGCAGCCCGGACAAATTACAAGCTTCGGCTGCCTGCTTTGAAAACTTGTATTAACTAAGCCCTCTTTTTTATACCTGGTTGAGTATTGTAATCAAAAGAGGGTACTGCCTTTGAGCTTGTACCCTCTTTTTCTTGCTATTTCCGGGGTTTTGAAAGTGAGCTTATTGAATCATATCCTCTTAAACTGTTTAACAAAATCCCCCGCTTGCCCTGATCATGAAACATTTCAGCATTTCTACTGTAATCCTTCTGCTTTTACTCCAATTGTTTCCGGCTGCCTTTGTCAAAGCTCAAACCGCCGGTAAGGAGCTGAAGCTTAATAAAATACAGGTCGAATACCTGCTCCCTGCATATCAGGGATCTGGTTACAGGGTTATGCCGCTGGCCAGCGAATCGGTTTCAGAAATATCAGGTGTTTCAACCTACTGCGATTCCCTTTACCAGCTTGTCATCCGGCAGTATCTTCACGATGGTTATACCGAAATTAACAGTGAGCTTGAATGCCTCAGCGGGCAAAATTCATGTGTCACAATCCGGTTCTGTTTCCCGCAAGCGGGAAAAAATCATGTGTGGCACGAAGGATTAGATAATAAGACCGTGATGGTTCCCGGCACAATGTATTATGACACGGTGCCAGTTGCCACCATGCTGCCGCCCGACGGAGCTTTTAACGGCACAACGCTTGCCGAAGGTGGTTATGGTGACCGCGTAGGGCAGGGAACAATGTCGTTTTACCCGCTGTGCGCTACCGGTGCCGATAGTAAAGGTGAAGCACTGGGGGTAGATCCTTCATTACCCGTGGTTTACAGGCTGGGTGCCGGAGTGGATAAAGGCATTTTCGCAGAATTTGATGTTGCCACCAGCCCGCAGACTGAAAAGTTCCCCAACAGGGCATTTTTCAGAATGTGCAGCTTCAGTTTCGACAACACCTGGGGCATGCGCTCAGCGCTTGAGCATTACTATGCCATATATCCTGAAGCCTTTAAAAAACGGGTGCCTGTCGAAGGAATCTGGCTGCCGTTTACACCCCTGAGGTCGATAAAACACTGGGAAGATTTCGGGTTTGCATTCCACGAAACCGCCTGGAACAGCCAGGATACAAAAGAAGGCCGGAAGATGTCCAACATACTTTCTGATAAAGGTACCGGTGTCCTCAGCTTTCAATACACCGAACCCTGGGATATCCAGTTACCCATATGGCGGAAAAACATTGCTTACGACACGCTGGTATCCGATGCCATGATCCCTGAAGAGCACCGCGCATACCTTACTACAAGCGCTACACTTGATAAAAACGGGAAAAAGCAAACCCGCCGTCTCGAAACGCCCTGGTTCCAATCAGGGTGGGCTGTGAGCATCACAACCAATTGCGACCCTGATTTACCAGATTTTAACAGGTACCAGTATGTGCTTCAGGATGAAATTACACCGGCAGTAAAACTGAACGTTGACGGCATCTATTTCGATTCTATGGAATGGAACTGGCACCACGACCTGAATTACCGCTCGGATCATTTCAGGTACACCGACTACCCGCTAACCTATTCGGCTGACGTTGCCAGGCCTGCCATCTGGAACTTTGTTTCTGAATTTGAAATGATGAAAAATGTGGCTGACGACATGCACCGCCAGGGAAAACTGGCTATGGGAAACGGCCATGGATGGAATCCTTTTGCCGCTTCAAATCTTGATCTTTTCGGGGCTGAGCTAAGCTGGTATTATTCCGGCGACCACAATACCAAAGCCCTCGACTTCAAACGTGCCATTTCGAACCAAAAACCCATCGTTTTCCTGCTTAACGAAGGACTTAACGATCCGGCTTTCACTGAATCTCCTTACAAAGGTTACGAGATCTATTTCGAAAAGCTGCTGGCTTACGGATTCTTCCCTTCGTTTTTCAGTGTGGATGCCTCCAACGACCCTTACTGGCAGGATGAAAAGAAAATTGAAAACGGCCGGCCATTTTTCAAAAAATATATTCCCGTTATCCGCACAATAGCTGCAGCAGGCTGGCAACCTGTTACTTATGCATCATGCAGTGAAAAAGACATCAGGGTGGAGCGCTTCGGCAAAAATGGTAATTTGTATTTCACTGTGAGGAATAATGGCAATACTGATAAAAAATGCACTATTAATTTTGACTTCGACAAATGCGGTATTTCCGGAAAAATAAGTGCTACGGAAATGGTTAACAACAGCAAACTTTTGTTGAATAAAAATCTCATTACCCTGGATGTTCCTGCCAACAGTACACGTGTAATCTCAATCACATCGCTATGAAAAAAACCATAAAACTGGCCGTAGCCCTTTTATTTCTTGGTGCCTTTCCCGGATATTCGCAGGACTGGACACATTTTGTAAGAACCTCAGGCCATGGCTGCGACATTGATCAACTCCATGAAATCATGAACGATGCCCGGCAAACGCACCTTTTTGGCATTGAAGTTGACAACGATATTTCTGGTCGTTACGACAGTTTTCTGGAACCTGAAAAGAAGCTTCGGGCCATCAAAGCCATGGCCGACTCAGCTCATGCTGCAGGAAATTTTGCTTTCATTTACAATGCCGGGCTTGAGTGCATTACCGAAAACCTGCAACCCGGTTCTCGTTCCTTTTTCAGGGATCATCCTGACTGGGTACAGCGGAACCGTGAAGGAAAACCGGCCATTTTCGGGAGCGGCGATGCCTTCTGGATTCCTGAAAATTCAGAAGATGTTTGGATAACTCCCTATGCCCCTGAATGGCGGAAAATCTACATGGAACAAATCCGGAAAATAGCGGCCACCGGCATCGATGGCATTTACATCGACATTCCTTACTGGATGACACATTTCACCGGCTGGGAAGATACCTGGGCCAGTTTTGATGAATACACGGTAAATGAATTCAAACACAGGACCGGCATCAACGCCATGAAGGACTTTACACCCGGCGACTGGCATGACCCTGATTTTATCGCCTGGGTTGACTTCAGGATCAACACTTTAACTGAATTCATGGCTGAAATTGACCGGAATGCCAAATCGGTAAACCCGCGTTGCAAAACAATTGCAGAAATCTATCCCGGCATTGGGGAAGAAGCTCCCAGGGTCGGCGCCGATGTATTTGATATGTATCCTGCCGTGGATGTCATTGCCCATGAATACAATGTAGGCGAAAACAGTGCCCGCCGCACTCCTGCCGAGTGGATGGAGTACATGATCGGCATGTACACTTTCAGGGCTTTTGCCGACGGCAAACCTTCGTGGATGCTAAGCTACAGCTGGGATGGCGAGGAAAAAATCAAACCTTCCGATGCCATTGAGAACCTCATGATGAGCCAGGTGGTGGCCGGAACCAACTCGTGGGACGCCAGCAGGTTTGTGATGTCAGGATCGAATGACTATGAAACCCGCACACTTATATATCAATGGATTGCGGCTAACCAGCAACTGATCTATGCTCCGCGGGAAAGTGCTTCGCCGGTGGGTGTGTACTTTTCGCCCAAAACCAGGAACTATTTTGCCTGGGATTACACCGATTCATACCTGGGAATGATGAGCCTGCTCATGAATCACCACATTGAATTTGAGATAATTACACCACGTACCCTCGAAAAAGCAAAAAGCCGCATTCTTGTGCTTCCTGATGTCCGTTGCCTGAATACTGATGAAACCGAAATGTTGTCAAAGTGGGTAAAAGAAGGAAAAACACTTATCGCCACCGGCGAAACAGGCCGATACAATGAAAAAAGAGCTGAATATCCGGCAATGGGCCGTTTTTCTTTTCTTCTGAAAGGTGAACCATCAGTATTTTTCATGCAGGGAACACCTGAAAAGGATTATTTCAGATCGTTGAAAAAATGTACAAACGATTCAGTTTTTAGCACGGCATTCACAGGAAGTGATAAAAAAGGTATCGAAGGCCTGTTGAAAGTCATAAAAGAGAACGGAAATTATAAACCAGCCATCACTATTGGGAATGCCGGTGGATGCATCACACAAACATGCCTCGTTAAAGGGAAACCTGCTGTTTTCATCGCAAATTTCTCCGGCCTTAAAAGCCGTGAAAATGCCATACAGAATCCTGCAAAGGACATTGTACTGACCTTTGAAAAAGCTTCCAAAGCTTCCAAAGCGACATTTATTCCCTTCGCGGGGAAATCTACTGAGCTTAAAGTAACCATGATCAATGACAAACTCTCGGTTCAACTCCCTCAAATACTTCGCGGAGCAATCGTAGTTCTTGAATAACTGTTAGGGCTGGCAGAAACCTAAGAAAAATCTGCCTTGATTGTTGACTCCGCCATACCAGGCGGAGTTTTTTTATCGGTTGAGATTATGTTACAATGACAGAATAAACATTGCGATAACCGCCAGTACGAGGCCGATGGTAAGCATCATTCCGGGGAACACAGCATAAAGTATCAGCGAAAGAACAATGGTGATAACAGGTGCGAGGCCTGTCATTGGCACCACAATAATGGCTTTGCCGTATCGCAGCGCATATACCAGTGTGAGTGCTCCTATTGAGTTGAGTACATGCACCAGTGCGGCGAGGTATGGTCCGTTGAATCCCCAGTTTATTGGCTGGCTGAAATCGGTCATAAACCATGCAAAGGGCGAAAGAATAAGCGCCGTAATAGCCATGTAAAAGAAAATACTTTCGGCCTTCATTGTTTCGTTTGAAAATTTCATCACATAGGCCTGTAATCCCCAGGCTGCAAAAACCAGTAATGAAAGCGCCAGCCAGAGAAATCCGCGTTTGTCAGAAGCTCCGGGCTCCTGGTACGAGAGAAAAAAGATGGCAACCAGAGCTATCGCAATCCCTATCCATTTAAGGAGCGACGTTTTTTCTTTCAGGAATACGACTGACAGAAGTATAGTAAGTGTAGGATAAAGTGAAATGAACGGGAAAATGAT
>DAONEL010000087.1:8501-11249 GCA_035403045.1 Bacteroidales bacterium | reverse complement strand
TATTCGCAGTCAGGAGTAGGAATAACAAAACCAGGCAATCTATTCAATGCATCGGTTTACCCTAATCCTGCTACAAGCGCTGCAACACTGAATTTTTTGACAGATAAGCCAGAAAAAGCCAGTGTAAGTGTATTCGATATGCTTGGCAACGTTGTATTTGTTATACCTGCAAAACAATATGATGCCGGGCAGCATGAGATATTACTCGATTGCGCCAAACTCCCTTCCGGGCTTTACAATGTAAGAATTGCTGCCGGAGAGAATGCAATCAACTTAAAAATGACGGTAAACAGATAGTCATTCTGAAGGACCGGCCATTGCAGGCTTGTTCGCAGAATTGATCAGAATAATTTTTCCAGAAGGTCATCCTGAACCAGATTGGGCAGGGTGACCTTTAATTTTGGCTCTGCTTCCATGGCGCGCTTAATGGCAAACATTGCTCCCTCGTTGCGGGCCCAGCTGCGGCGCGCTATGCCGTTATTCACATCCCAGTGAAGCATGTTTTCCAATCGCCGGTGAGCATCATCGCCGCCATCGAGCAACATGCCGAAGCCGCCGTTTATTACTTCACCCCAACCAACTCCTCCTCCGTTGTGTATCGAAACCCACGTGGCACCCCTGAACCCGTCACCAATCACGTTTTGAATGGCCATATCAGCCGTAAAAGAAGAACCGTCGTATATGTTGGATGTCTCTCTGTAAGGTGAATCAGTGCCTGATACGTCGTGATGGTCGCGGCCAAGAACTACCGGGCCTTTGAGCTTACCTTGCCGTATGGCCTCATTAAAGGCTGCCGCTATGCGAATACGTCCGTTTGCATCGGCATAAAGTATCCTCGCCTGCGATCCAACGACCAGTTTATTCTGTTTTGCTTCCTTTATCCAGCGGATATTATCGTGCATCTGCTGCATGATTTCAGCCGGCGACCCGGATGCAAGCTGCTCAAGAACATCCATGGCAATATGATCAGTCAGGTCGAGATCGGCAGGATCGCCCGATGTACACACCCAGCGAAATGGGCCAAAGCCGTAATCGAAACACATTGGCCCCATAATATCCTGAACATAAGAGGGATAGCGGAATGTTCCGCCGGAATTCATTATTTCGGCACCTGCACGGGACGACTCCAGCAAAAAGGCATTGCCATAATCGAAAAAGTACATTCCCCTGGCTGTGAGTTTATTAATGGCCACAACCTGCCGCCTGAGCGACTCCTGTACTTTCTCCCTGAATTTTACAGGATCTTTAGCCATCAATTGCTGCGATTCCTCCAAAGTAAGCCCGGCAGGATAATAACCACCGGCCCACGGATTGTGCAACGAGGTTTGATCGGAACCCATCTCCACCTTAATATCTTCTTCAGCCAGCCTTTCCCAGAGGTCAACAATATTGCCCTGGTAGGCAAGAGAAACCGATTCTTTCCCTGCTTTTGCGCCACGCACACGTGCAACTACCTGGTCGAGATTGTCATATACTTCATCCACCCATCCCTGCGAATGGCGTGTTTTAACGGCTTTGGGATTAATTTCAGCAATAAGTCCTATGGCTCCGGCAATAACGGCTGCTTTGGGTTGAGCACCTGACATACCGCCCAGTCCTGACGAAACAAAAAGTTTTCCGGCAAGCGATTCATTGTTGCCTGATATCTTACGGCCGGCATTCATCACCGTAATTGTCGTACCGTGCACAATCCCCTGGGGGCCAATATACATGTATGAACCGGCAGTCATTTGTCCGTACTGCGACACTCCCAGTGCATTGAATTTCTCCCAGTCATCTGGTTTTGAATAATTTGGAATAACCATCCCATTGGTAACCACAACCCTTGGGGCATCTTTATGCGAAGGGAACAATCCCATCGGGTGGCCAGAATACATAACCAAAGTTTGCTCTTCGGTCATTTCTGAGAGGTATTTCATGGTGAGAAGGTACTGTGCCCAGTTTTGGAAAACCGCACCATTTCCGCCATAAGTTATCAGCTCGTGAGGGTGCTGGGCAACTGCAGGATCAAGGTTGTTCTGGATCATGAGCATTATGGCTGCCGCTTGCCTGCATTTAGCTGGATACTCATCAATGGGCCTTGCAAACATGGGGTATTGCGGACGAAACCGGTACATATAAATACGGCCGTATTTCCGGAGCTCTTCAGCAAATTCAACTGCCAGAAGTTCATGATGTTTTTCGTCAAAATAGCGTAAAGCATTTCTTACGGCTAACTGTTTCTCAGTCTTTGTAAGTATATCTTTCCGAACCGGGGCGTGGTTAACAGCCGGATCATAAACCTTAGGTTCGGGTAACACGCCGGGAATGCCCTGTGTAATCGCTTTGCTGAAATCGTTATTGCTCATAATCAACCAATTATAATACGAGGTTTGCTGCAATGTTTCATTACAAAACTAATGAATCATTCTGGCATGAACATGAAAAACTAAAACTGTTCGGTTATTCAGCCTCAGAATGCGAACGAAACAGCAATTTTGAGGGCAGCATTCTGTTTGAAGGTAGAAAACGAGTACGGCCCATATCGGTAAAAGCCGCCTATGCCCAACCCCGCCACACCCAGGTTGAGTATTTTGTCAATCACCAGTCCTGACTCAAAATAACCTTTGCGAAAATCCGAGACATCAATACCTGTGTGGTCACCGGGATTTCTGAGACTGCCCAAACCGGCATTCGTGATCAGGATAGGCACCGGGTTGAAATGTTTGGATCTGAACAAAAGTTTGCCAAAACTATGTGTGATAAAGA
>DAONEL010000087.1:0-8401 GCA_035403045.1 Bacteroidales bacterium | reverse complement strand
AGAGGTTCCCTGTATGCACGGGTAAAAGCAGTATTGAATTTCAGATAGTTAAACACTCTTCCACCGAAAGAGGCCTGCTGTTTCACCAGGTGATCCATCTGGATGATATAGATCGAACGATACTTCTCAGGTTTGAAAAGCCCCAGACTTAATGCAAAAGGATTGCTTGTTCCCGGTTCAGTTACATCATCCATGAGCGACAGCCCGAGTTCCATTTCCCTGAAGCGGTTCAATTTCAGGGCAAAATTGCCGCCATATTTAAACTTTTTATCATCGAAACCATACGCGCCGTATCCTCCAAGCGAGAAATACTTCGAAAGCCGGTCATTGGTATGAATTCCCGCTCCTGCCCTGATGCCCTCATGGCTATTGGCCCTGACAAACTGATCCAGTTCAAAGTCAATGATACCTGCCGAAAGAACCCCATTTGCAAGCGCATCAAATTTCTGGCCGATCTTATCCAACCCTTCTTCCTGCCCTATACTGTCAATCACATGGTAGGTCATCCTGTCGCGGGCAGTAAGGCTGTCGGTCCGGTACATATTCCAAACATCTTCTGAGCGCCGGTAGGCATCGGGCTGAACGTCCACTTCAACAAAGCCGAGCTTGTTGGGCTTGATCTGGGGGTTGAGCCTGATGTTCGAAATGTAACTTTTGCCCCTGCCAACAAGATCGGTGTGAGTAGAATCCTCAAACCCTGACCCTACACCTACCACAATTGAACCTTTGCCGATGGCTCCTTTGAAGATCAGGTCGGTATTGAGTTGCAGCGGAAACCAATGTTCATCCTGCACAAAATCATACAGTTGCTGAATCTTGATAGTGAAGGTAGAATGGTTTCGGGCGGGTTCGGCAATGATATTGCGGATTGCAAAATTATTGGTGCTGATGGATACAATGCCTTTCAAACCGTCGAAATTGGTATTGAGAAACGGCCTGAAAGAAATGATATAGGTTGTATCGTAAGGTGGCGGCTCAACCAGCGTGTCGCGGATTTCAAAATAATATTTTGAAAATGTACCGTCACTAATCGGGTTAATGTACTCTTTATCAGCAATTTTAATAATCTCGCGGTAGAAAGATGTTGATTGCAGTTGCGACATCAGGAAAACAAATAACGGGTCGCTCATGCCCGACACCCGCGAGGCGACTACATTGTTGTAATTTTTGCCCGGATATATGAAACTCCTTTCCACCACGCTTTCCATCATAAAAAGGTGCTGCCGATTGAAGAAATCTCTCCATCCCATATACGATGTATCAGCAACAAGGCTGTCAATCAATGGCATAGTGTCATTTTCGGGGCCGAAAGTTGTTTTCTCGTATGAAGTATAAGAGAATGACGACATCTTTTCATGATCGTTCAGGTTGCGGTTTTCGAGCACCTGCCTTATGATACGATGGGCTGGATTTATTCCCGGCCTGATCACTATTTCGCCCAGGTCAACGCCCGTTTTCTCAAGCCTGATGATCATGTCATCCGGCAGTGAATCGGTTGAAACAATCATTGACTTGTATCCTACATAGGTGATTTTCAATACTTTGAACGAATGCTGGCTATGTAAAATGAATTTACCATCAATATCGGTACATGCTCCGGCAGGGCCATTATCTGCCAGTACATTTACAAATGCAAGTGGTGACAGCGACTCCGAATCAACAATTTTGCCTTTCAACGTAACCTGCTGGGAATAAACCAACTGGCTGATCAATAAATTGAATAACAGCAATATCAGGATCCTGAAAGTTGCAGAAAGTCGATCTGCGATAAGCATAAAATCAGCATTGATTTGAGATTGCTAAATTAATCAAACAGTTTCTATAATAGCTTTGCATAATTAGGAGTTAAACTCTTACAGCCTTATTCATTACCTGGCTCTGAAAATCAGACTTATTTAGAATCATGGAAAAGCTGCTCCTGGAGTATTGTATTAAGCAACACAGCAACATAGCTCATTACCTGAACCTTTGTGTTGAGCGGGCCGAAGCTGAGTCAGTACATCAGTTACGGGTAAGTATCAAGAAATTCAGGGCTGTGAGTGCGCTACTTGAATACCTTATGCCTGAAACCGGTCGCGAAAACAAGCAGCAACTCGGAAAACTCCGAGAACTTTTTAAGCTGGCAGGCCAACTTCGTGACTCGCAGGTGCAGCTGATCCTGTTTAATTATTACAAGACCGAGCTGCGTATTGAAGATACTGGTTTTGAATACTTTCTGAAAAAGAATGAAACATCAGCACTGAGGAAATTCCTTGCGGGATTTTCGTTGTTCAAAAAAATGGTAGCCGGTCAGCCATTTCACAGGTTAAATCTGAAAAAGCTTGAACTGAATCCTGCCGAATCGCTGCGCCCGGTTGCATCGAAATTGCTGGAAAAACGAATGAAGAAACTGCGAAAGGCTGTTCAGGCCGCTGATAGCGACAGTATGCTTCACAATGCCAGGATACAGCTGAAACAAATTCGTTATATGCTCGGCATTCTGACAAGTCAAGATTCATTCTTTGAAAAATATGACGTCGCCATGGCTGGACTGAGGGTGGCAGAAATCCAGCTGGGCCGATGGCACGACCTGGTAGTTTTCAGGGAAACAATCAATAAATATTTGAAACGCAGGCAAAAGAAAAATACTGCCGGACAGAATGAAATTCTTACGCTGAACGCTACTGTTACGATTGATATTGAAATATACAAAGAGCAGATAATGAGCTCTTTCAAGAAGTATTTGCAGTAATAATTATTTCAATTTGGCATTATTCTGGTGCCTGAGCGCATCCCTCGAAGTCTTTTTCTCCAGGTTTTTTTCCAACGCAACTGTCAGATCAACACCGGTTTGATTGGCCAGGCAAATCAGCACAAACAGCACATCGGCCATTTCATCAGCCAGGTCAGCCTGCTTGTCCGACTCCTTCTCCGACTGCTCGCCGTAACGCCTTGCCATAATCCGGGCCACCTCTCCCACTTCTTCCATCAGGATTGCCGTGTTAGTCAGCTCATTAAAGTACCTCACACCGGTAGTTTTTATCCAACGGTCAATTGTTTCCTGTGCCTGCTGAATGGTCATTGTAAAAAATTGGTTTTCCTTTTACTACTGCCCTAATTGAGAAATAAATCACATCGTCAGAGCATGAATACTACTCTTTCACTTCCATCCTGAAACCAGTGCCATGCACATTCACGATGGCCACGTCGGGATCGTCCTTCAGGTATTTACGCAGTTTGGTGATGAAAACATCCATGCTCCTTCCGATAAAATAGTCATCGTCGCCCCAAACCTCTTTTAAAGCTTTTTCGCGTGTAAGCAGCATGTTTTTGTGTTCGCACAAAACCCTTAACAGCGCAGCTTCTTTGGGTGTGAGATTGATACGTTTATCTTTCCTGCGAAGTTCGAAGTTGGCGGGATCAAAAACAAATTGCCCGAGTGTATATGATTCAACAGCAGGTTTTGATTCAAGCCTGCAGCGGCGCAGGATAGCTTCGATGCGTAGGCTGAGTTCCTCGCTGCTGAAGGGTTTGGCAATATAATCGTCGCAACCCAGCCTGAAACCGTTGATCCGGTCTTCCATCTGTCCGCGGGCAGTCAGGAATATGATGGGAACATTTGCATCCGTCTTGCGTATTTCGGCAGCCAGTGAGAAGCCATCCATTACAGGCAGCATTACATCGAGTATGAGAAGGTCAAATTTTTCTTTGGTAAATTCGGCAAGTCCCTTGCTGCCGTCAACAGCCAGTACAACCCTGTAACCCAGCATTTCAAGGAAATCGGTGAGCACATCGCTAAGGTTGGGATCATCCTCTACCAGCAAAATTTTAGCTTTCTGTTCCATATTGATCAGGTATTTGAAGGTTGAGGATTTGCAGGCAGGTAAACTTCGAAACGGCTGCCCTTGCCAGGTTCGCTTTTCACTTTCACTGTTCCGCCATGGGCCTCAGCCATCGACTTAACATAAAACAAACCCAGTCCGAATCCTTTCACATCGTGGACATCACCCGTGTGTACCCTGAAAAGTTTTTTGAAAATATGTTTTTGATTTTCCGAACTGATGCCAACTCCCTTGTCTTCCACCGAAAAAACCAATCCTTCGGAGTATTTGCGTGTTCTTATCGTTATTTGTGGCGCGTCAGGTGAATACTTGTCTGC
The DNA here is from genome assembly GCA_035403045.1 of Bacteroidales bacterium. GTDB lineage: Bacteria > Bacteroidota > Bacteroidia > Bacteroidales > UBA4417 > UBA4417. The sequence continues at coordinate 4,263 of DAONEL010000087.1, read as the reverse complement.
ATTGTCGAGCAGGTTCAGCAACATATTCTGCACATGCATTTTATCCGCTTTCACCGCGGCATTTTCGGCTCCGGGTATAAATTCAAGTTTCCCTTTCCGGTCTTTGAGCATGAGCCTGAAATTGCCGGCCACACTCTCTATCAGTTCATGCAGGTCAAATTCGGTGAGTTTTAACTGGTACTCATGTTTATCAAGAACGGCAATCTGCAATACATGCTCCACCTGGTTTTTCAACCGCTGGTTTTCATCATAAATAATTGATGCATATTTGGTTGCCTTGGGAGCAGAAGCAAGTATAGCCGGTTTCTGCAACATTTCGCTTGCCAGTGAAATTGTGGCAATGGGAGTCTTGAATTCATGGGTCATGTTATTCACAAAGTCGCTCTTCATTTCCGACAATCGCTTTTGTTTGAAAAAAGAGTGGATTGTAAAACTGAAGCCAAAAACCAGCATTCCGATAAGCAAGAAGCAGAGGATCAGCCACCACAATATTTTGCGCATGGCCATGGTATGTTCATCAGGAAAAAAGGCGCCCAGAAAAAAATCGTTGCTGCTGTATATACATGAAAGCGATGAACGGTGGCTTGTCTCAGCAAGCTGGCTTTTGTAAGCCGTATCGCTCACCAGAATTACTTCCCTGTTGTTCTTATGGAAGATACCGTAAGCGTAACGTTCACGTATTTTCATACTGCTGAACTCGCTTCTAATCAGTGAATCAAGCAATTGCCTGTTGATGTCAGCCGGTTCAAGGTTATATCTTGATCCGCATTCGGATGAGCAGAGTTGCCTGAAATGGCAGGTGTCATTTTTACATTCATAAAGCTCATTCACAACACCTTTTAGCGCCAGCTTCACTTTGTTGTCAAATTGTTCTTCCTGCAACTGAAGCGCGCTTCTGATCCAGAAAACCTGGATAAAAACCACTCCCGCCATCGCCAGGGCCGATAGTACAACAATCACCAGGAAAGTATTCTTCTTCATGATCCAAAGATACTTACTTCGAGGCATTTCGAAGCGCTGATTAACACGTTGTTAACAAACAGAGTGAAATGAAAAATGACAAACAACAAATATCAATTAACAAAATGAAGATCACAAAGATATTTGAAACACAGATAAAGCATCTCAGTATATTCCATCGATGCACGCTTTAAATCAGTACCTTTGCATTCTGAAATTCATCATTATGCCGACATCATCCATCCGATATACCGGTGAATTGCGAACACTTGCAACACATCTGCGTTCGGGAGCCGAGATCATCACCGATGCGCCTGTCGATAACCAGGGAAAGGGTGAAGCATTTTCACCAACTGATCTGCTGGCTACCTCGCTGGGTGCCTGCGCCATGACAGTGATCGGAATTGCCGCCAGAACCCACGGATTTAACGTTGACGGAACCGAAATATCGGTTACAAAAATCATGGCTGAAAATCCCCGCCGTGTTGCCGAAGTGATCGTTGAAATGAATTTCCCGCCATTGGATTATACAGAAAAACAGAAGCAAATCATCCGCCGAACCGCTGATACATGTCCTGTGAGGCTCAGCCTGCACCCTGACCTGAAACAGACTTTCATTTTTAATTTCCCGGGCTCGCATGAATAATCTTGTTCCCGGAATTGAGGGTTTCCACCAAGTGACCGTTACTGATGCCATGCTGGCAACTGCCTATGGCTCAGGCGCAATAGGTGTTTTTGCCACGCCTGCGATGATCGCTCAGATGGAAAAAACCGCCATGGACAGCGTGGCAGCATTTCTGCCTGAAGGCCAAACTACTGTTGGTACCGAAGTTCATGTCAGCCACTTAAAAGCGACAAAGCCAGGAAAAACCGTCAGTTTCAGGTCAGTACTTACAGGAATAGAAGGCAGGCAACTGGCTTTTGAAGTGGAAGCATATGAAGGCGAGACACTTATCGGTTCCGGATCACACACCAGGTTCATTGCTGACATCGAACGTTTCCTGGCGAAAATATAGACATTGCCAATTAAATCACGACTACTAATCTTCGTCCTTTGAATAATTTCAGCGAAAACGAAACCCTTTCGCAACAAACTTTTGTAGCGAAAACCATTGCCGGCCTTGAAGACGTGCTTGCCGGCGAACTCATTTCCCTTGGTGCCCAGAATGTGCAGAAACTCCACAGGGCGGTGAGCTTTGAAGGCGATAAAAAACTGATGTACCGCGCCAATTACAGCTTGCGCACTGCCTTGCGCATTCTCGTTCCGCTGTATTCATTTCAGCTTGCCGACGAAGACGACCTCTATCAGAATATTTACGATTATTCATGGGAAAATCACCTCAAGGTAACCAACACGTTGGCGGTAGATGCCGTCGTAACTGATTCGGAACTTACTCATTCTCATTTTGTTGCCTTGCGTACAAAGGATGCTGTCTGCGATCGGTTCAGGGCTCAGAATAATGGTCGCAGGCCTTCGGTTGATACCGACAATCCCGATTTTCGCATCAGCGTGCACATCAACGGCAATCAGTGCGATGTGCTGGCCGACAGTTCAGGGGCTTCTCTCCACAAGCGAGGTTATCGCGTATCAAATGCCGAAGCGCCTATGAGCGAAGTGCTTGCAGCCGGGCTGATTCTGTTGACAGGCTGGGACAAAAAATCGAACTTCATTGACCCTATGTGCGGCTCGGGAACGCTACTGATCGAAGCAGCCCTTATCGCCAACAACTTCCCGCCGGGCATGTACCGCAAGGAATTCGGATTTGAGCGCTGGAACGATTTTGATGCCGTACTTTGGGAAACCGTAAAACAGGAAGCCCTCGACGAGCAAAATGAGTTTGAATACAAGATACTCGGTAGCGACATTTCAGGTAAAAACCTGTCGGCAGCTCATGCCAATGTGAAATCGGCCAGGCTTCACAAGGACATTCAACTCAGCGTATCAGCTTTTGCCGATGTGCATCCTCCGCAAAACGAGCCGGGCATCATTGTAATGAACCCGCCTTACGGAGAGCGCATCCGCACCAACGACATCATCGGCCTTTACAGGACAATCGGCGATACCCTGAAACAGTCATTCGCCGGATATACCGCATGGATCATCAGTTCCGACCAGATGGCCATCAAATTCATCGGGCTAAAGCCTGCAAGAAAATTTGAAGTTTGGAACGGACCGCTGGAATGCAAATTCGAAAAATTTGAGCTCTACCGCGGGTCGAAGAAATTCGAAGGCGAAGTTGGCGAAGACCATATCTCAAGGCCTCCGCGCCGCAAGGATTTTCAGGAAGTTCCTGAACGCAGGGAAAGACCCGATCGGGAAGGATTTGATAAATGGCCCGACCGGCGTGAAGATTGGAAAGAAAAGCGGAGTTACAGTAAGGATCGCCCTGAAAGGGAAAAACCCACTGAACGAAGAAGTTATCCTGACAGGAACCGGGAGGATAAACCCTGGAAGCGCGATGAAAAGCGCGACGGGAAACCTCCATACAAAAGTCGCGACGAGAACCGCACCTCTGATAAGCCACGCCCATGGAACGATGACAAGAGAAAACCGGCACGGCCTTACTCCGACAAGCCGAAACGTGACAACCGGACAGATGACGAAAGCTCGCGTGAAAGGCGATTTTCTGACAAGCGTCCTTACGAAACCGATGAAACCGGTCGCAGGATTTACCCGAACAAGAAGGATGAACGTAAAAAGCTTTATTCCGACCGCCCAACTGACCGCCCTGCTGACCGGCAGGATAGAAATGACAAACCGCGTTACAAGGACAAAGAAGAGCGTCCGCGCCGCCATTACGAAACCAAAGAACACCGCGAGATAGAACAATGGACACCGCGCGAACAGCCAGAACCAAAACAAAGGGTTGAAAGAAGCGACCGGCCAAAGAAAGAAGAGAAATTTGAGCCATCGCAGAAACCGAAGCGCCCGCGCTCAACAAAATTGGCAAAACCGCCTAAACCTCAGGAAAAACCCGGCTCAAAAGGCAAAAGTGCCGATGATAAGTGGGAAGAGATGGGGGATTAATAAATCTTCATTCATAAAGGCCTGCCAGGATTCAGAAATCTGGCAGGCTTTTGTTTTTACAGATAAAACAGGTTCCGGGATAACCGAAACCGGTATCTCCGGCTGTTTCCGAAGTAAAGTTATGGTTAAACCATATCTTCTGTATATATTCTGTATTACTTATGTATATATTCCGTATTTAAATACATTGAATATATGTATAAATTACATTGAAATAATTTATTTGATATAGCTATAACACTGATTAACCTTGTGGTGACTACAACTATATTTCC
>DAONEL010000086.1:0-11282 GCA_035403045.1 Bacteroidales bacterium | reverse complement strand
TTCACAGTATATTTGCCGTTACTCATAGTCAGGCGATGAAGATAATCACTTACAACGTGAACGGAATCCGTGCGGCCATCGAAAAAGGCCTTCTTCAATGGATTCAGGATACCTCTCCCGACATCGTCTGTTTCCAGGAAATAAAAGCGCTGGAAGAAAATATCCCGGTAAAGGAAATTGAGAAACTGGGTTTTCATCATTACTGGCATCCGGCACAGAAGAAAGGATACAGCGGCGTGGGGATTCTTACCAGGATAAAACCCGGCAACGTGGTTTATGGTATAGGTAACCAGTTGTACGACGACGAGGGCCGCTTTCTCAGGATTGATATCGGCGGGCTCTCGGTGATTTCAGTTTACCATCCATCCGGGACTACAGGCCAGGAACGGCAGGACTTCAAAATGCAGTGGCTTGATTATTTCAGGCAGTACATCATGGAGCTGAAGAAGGAACGCCCTTACCTGGTGATGTCGGGCGATTACAACATCTGCCATAAACCGATCGACATACATGACCCGGTGCGCAATGCCACAAGCAGCGGTTTCCTTCCCGAAGAGCGCGAATGGATGAGTAATTTCCTGGGTGACGGATACATCGATACCTTCCGCCATTTCAACCCGGATCCTCATCATTATACCTGGTGGAGCTACCGGGCCGGTGCAAGGGCGCGGAACCTCGGCTGGCGGATTGATTACCACATGGTTACACAATCGCTCGAAAAACAACTGAAAAGAGCAGCCATCCTGCCACTGGCAAAACATTCCGACCACTGCCCTGTTCTTTTGGAAATCGACACCTGATCAAACAAACTATTAGCCATACCAAAACCATTTTTTTACAACTAATTTTGAAGATATGTACAGGAAAAGCCTGATAATCATAGTGGGGACAATCCTTATCGCGGGATTTGCTTCCTGTGTTTCCACGAAAAAGTACAATTCACTGGCGACACGGTGTAAGGATGAAAATGACCGCCTCACTGCAAGAGTTGACGAACTAACCACCAGCGTTAACGAACTCACGGCGCTTAACCAGAAACTGAAGAATGAAAATACAGACCTGAAATCGGATACAGCACAGCTGGGTTCCGCTTACCGGGTGCTGCAGGGCGACTACAGCGACCTCGACCAGTCGTTTGCCATGCTGAAAGCCCAGAACGAGGGCAATCTTGAAGAAACCGAGCGGATTATGGCCGATCTGAAAAGCGCCCAGGATGATCTTCTCACACGCGAAGACAACCTGAAACAATTGCAGGCAGAACTTGATGCCAAGAGCCGCAGCCTTATGGAACTGCAGGCAGCCCTAAACCGGAACGACTCCATTACCAAAGCCATGCGCAAGGCTGTGGCCGATGCTCTCCTTGGCTTCGAAGGGAAAGGCTTAAGCGTTTACACTAAAAATGGCAAAGTTTATGTATCGATGGACGAAAAACTGCTGTTTGCTTCAGGCAAATGGGACGTCAGCCCTGATGGGGTAGCGGCACTAAAAAACTTAGCCGGAGTGCTGGAGAAAAACCCTGACATCACAGTGAACATCGAAGGCCACACCGACAATGTGCCTTACACCGGCACAGGACAGGTAAAGGATAACTGGGATTTGAGCGTGATGCGCGCCACAGCCATTGTGAAAATACTCACATCGAACAGCAAGATCAATCCCAGGCGGCTGATCTCTTCTGGCCGCAGCGAGTACCTGCCGGTTGAACCCAACACTTCTACCGCCAATAAAGCCAAAAACCGCCGTACCGAAATCATACTCACCCCGAAACTGGATGAACTGCTGCAAATCATCGGCAACGATTAGCCGGGGATGCCGGTTGCAGCGGAATTTAATTCCGGTATTTTGTATTTTATTGGTTTTGAAACTTTTATAAGGGATTGTCGTTCACCGGGCGACAATCCCGAATTGTATGCAGACATGCGTGTATGCCGACTTAAATGAAACATACTGATTAACAATGCAATGATGAATAACGAAAAAACCGCCCGCCTGATACTCGAAGATGGTACTGTTTTTACCGGAAAGTCATTTGGTTATGAGAAAGCCGTTGCCGGTGAAGTGGTTTTCAACACTTCAATGACCGGTTATCCCGAAAGTCTTACCGATCCGTCGTATGCAGGGCAAATCCTGGTAGCTACCTATCCGCTCATCGGCAATTACGGCGTCCCCGGGCTCACCACAACCAGCGGACTGCCTGATTTCTTTGAATCCGAGAAAATACAGGTCACAGCGCTCATCGTTTCCGATTATTCAGAAAAATACAGCCACTGGAGCGCCGCACGGAGCCTTGGCGACTGGCTGAAGGAATTCGGGATTCCGGGGCTTTACGGTATCGATACCAGGGCTTTGACAAAAATCATCCGTGAAAAAGGCGCCATGCTTGGCAAAATCGTCTTTGAAAATGAAGATATCGATTTTGTCGATCCCAACGAAATGAACCTTGTTGACCAGGTGAGCTGCAAACAACCGATCACATACGGCGACGGGCACACGCGCGTCCTCCTCATCGATTGCGGAGTGAAGTACAATATTATCAGGCATTTTGTTAAACGCGGAACCACTGTTATCAGGGTTCCCTGGAATTACGATTATTCGAAGGAGCGGTTCGACGGGCTGTTCATAAGCAATGGCCCCGGCAACCCTAAAATGTGCGAAACCACCATCAACAACCTGGCAAATTCTCTCAGGCAGGAGATTCCGATCTTTGGCATTTGCCTTGGTAATCAGTTACTTGCACTTGCCTCCGGGGCTGATACTTACAAGCTGAAATATGGCCATCGGAGCCATAACCAGCCGGTACTGCAGTATGGTACCGACAAGGCTTTCATCACGTCGCAGAATCATGGTTTTGCAATTGATGCCAAATCACTCTCTGATGAGTGGGAGCCTTTCTTCGTAAACCTCAACGACGGGACCAACGAAGGACTGAGAAACAGGAAAAAGAATATTTTCTCGGTACAATTTCACCCGGAAGCTTCCAGCGGGCCGACCGACACTGAGTATTTGTTTGATGATTTCCTGGCAATGATAAGCGGGAAGAAAAAAACCACTTAGACACTCAGTTCACTCAGAAGCACTGAGGAGAAATTCTGTTAAAAATAATACGATGAAGATTACAAAGAAATTAGTCAATGAGCTCTCCTACGAAATAGTCGGATGTGCCATCGAAGTGCACAAAGCAATGGGCCCGGGGCTTCTTGAATCGGTATATCAGTCATGTATGCATGAAGAACTGACCAATCACGGGCTCGAATTCAAATCACAGGTTTTGCTTCCTGTTTATTACAAAGGAAAGGATGTAGGGGGTAAATTAAAGCTGGACCTGCTTGTTGAAGATCTGGTAATTGTTGAACTCAAAGCCGTCGATATTATGTTGCCTCTTTTTCAGGCTCAGTTGTTGTCTTATCTGCGTCTTGCTGAAAAACCAAAAGGCCTCCTGATTAACTTTCATGCAGAAAACATTGTCAACCAGATGATCCCATTGGTTACTGAGAAATTTGCTTTGCTTCCCGAGAAATAGTACTTAGTGTATCTGCGTGTTCTTGGTGTCTGAGTGGTTTTAAAAGATTAAACGACATAATATGAATAAAGTCCTCTTATTAGGTTCCGGTGCCCTGAAAATCGGCGAAGCCGGCGAATTTGACTACAGCGGTTCGCAGGCGCTGAAAGCATTACGCGAAGAAGGCATCGAAACAGTGCTTATCAATCCCAACATTGCCACGGTCCAGACCAGTGAAGGAGTTGCCGATCACATCTACTTCCTCCCGGTGACGCCTTTCTTCATAGAGAAAGTGATAGAAAAGGAAAGGCCCGACGGAATTTTGCTTTCATTCGGCGGTCAAACCGCGCTAAATTGCGGCATCGAACTCTATAAGACAGGCATCCTGGAAAAATACAATGTGAAAGTCCTTGGTACACCTGTTCAGGCGATCATTGATACCGAAGATCGTGAAATATTTGCCGAAAACCTGAGGAGGATCAATATCAGGACTCCCCGCAGCATTGCAGTCACCACCATTAATGATGCGCTGAAGGCTTCGGAAACGCTTGGCTTCCCGATCATTGTGAGGGCGGCGTTTACACTTGGCGGACAGGGTTCCGGTTTTTGCAACACTGAGGAGGAGTTGATGAAACTGGCCACAAAGGCATTCTCCTATTCCTCTCAGATATTGGTGGAGGAGTCGCTCAAAGGGTGGAAAGAAGTTGAATATGAAGTGGTTCGCGACCGGTTCGACAACTGCATCACGGTGTGCAACATGGAAAACTTTGACCCGCTGGGCATCCATACCGGTGAAAGCATCGTGGTGGCGCCGTCGCAAACGCTTACAAACCGTGAGTATCATAAACTGCGGCAGCTCTCGATCGAAATTGTGAGGAATGTCGGGATAGTTGGCGAATGCAACGTTCAGTATGCCCTCGATCCTGAAAGCGAGGATTACCGTGTGATTGAGGTGAATGCCCGCCTTTCCAGGTCTTCAGCGCTTGCTTCAAAAGCCACCGGCTACCCACTGGCATTCGTGGCAGCTAAACTGGCCCTGGGTTATGGCCTTCACGAACTAAAAAATGCTGTAACACGCACCACCACAGCTTTTTTTGAACCTGCTCTGGACTATGTAGTGGTGAAAATCCCCCGCTGGGACCTGAACAAATTTATCGGCGTTTCGAAGCAGATCGGTTCAAGCATGAAGAGTGTCGGCGAAGTGATGGCCATTGGCCGCACCTTCGAAGAAGCCATTCAGAAAGGACTGCGCATGGTAGGGCAGGGGACACATGGTTTTGTCGGCAACAGCGATATCGAGTTCCCTGATATCCGGAAGGCGCTCTCCGAGCCCACCGACATGCGCATCTACTCGATAGCCAGCGCCTTTGCCGCCGGACTCACGGTGGAGGAAATTCATGAGCTCACCAAAATTGACCTCTGGTTCCTTGTCAAACTCAAATCAGTCTGCGATGTAATGACTGATTTAAAGGCGTTTGACAGGATTGAAGACGTTCCGGGGAAGCTGTTTCAGCTTGCCAAGCAAAAAGGTTTCTCCGATTTCCAGGTCGCCCGCTTCGTGCTGAAACACAAAGGCAATCTCCACCAGGAGATGCTTGAGGTGCGAAACCAGAGGAAAGCGCTGGGAATTATGCCATTCATAAAGCAGATTGATACGCTTGCCGCCGAATACCCGGCCCGGACAAACTACCTCTACCTGACCTATAATGCATCAACCCACGACATTATTCCCGAAGACGATCAGCGTTCGGTAATTGTTTTGGGGTCAGGAGCTTACCGGATCGGCAGCTCGGTGGAATTCGACTGGTGTTCGGTAAATGCACTTACAACAGCCCGCAATGAAGGCTATCGTGGCATCATGATCAACTTCAATCCCGAGACCGTAAGTACCGACTATGATACCTGCGACCGCCTCTATTTCGACGAGCTTTCGTTCGAGCGGACGATGGATATAATAGAACTGGAGTATCCCAAAGGAGTTGTGGTAAGTACCGGCGGGCAGATCGCCAATAACCTGGCCATGAGGCTGTTCCGGCAGGGAGTGCCCATTCTCGGCACGTCGCCCGAAAGCATCGACAATGCCGAGAACAGGCATAAGTTCTCTTCGCTGCTCGATGAACTTGATATTGACCAGCCTCGCTGGCGTGAGTTGAGCGAGATCGAGCACATCTACGAATTCGTGGATGAAGTAGGCTTCCCTGTGTTGATCCGTCCGTCGTATGTTCTTTCAGGCGCCGCTATGAACGTGGTGAGTAACCGCCAGGAACTCGACTTTTTCCTCAAACTGGCCGCCAGGGTTTCGAAAGAATTCCCTGTAGTAGTTTCAGAGTTTTTGCAGCGTGCCAAAGAGATTGAGATTGATGCCGTTGCCGACAAGGGCGAGATTGTCGCGTATGCCATCTCGGAGCATATTGAATTTGCAGGCGTCCATTCAGGGGATGCCACCATAGTTTTCCCGGCGCAGAAAATGTATTTCGAAACGGCACGGCGTATCAAGCGCATCTCGCGCGACATTGCCCGGGCACTGAACATCAGCGGGCCTTTCAACATGCAATTCCTGGCCAAGGACAACGATATCAAGGTAATAGAATGCAATCTCAGGGCATCGCGCAGTTTCCCGTTCGTGTCGAAAGTGCTCAAAATCAATTTTATAGAATTGGCCACACAGATCATGCTGGGTAAAACGGTGGAGAAACCGCATAAATCTGCCTTCGATCTCGATTATGTGGGTATCAAGGCTTCGCAGTTCTCGTTCTCCCGCCTGCAGGCTGCCGATCCCGTGCTGGGAGTGGAAATGGCGAGTACCGGCGAAGTTGGCTGCATTGGTGAAAACTATTATGAAGCGTTGCTGAAAGCCATGCTGTCGGTAGGTTACAGGATACCGCAGAAGAACATTTTGCTCTCGACCGGTGACGCCCGTTCGAAGGTTGAATTGCTTGAAAGCGCCAGGATGCTGGCGGAGAAAGGTTACAACCTTTTTGCAACCCCCGGTTCGGCAAAGTTCCTGAACGAGAACGGACTGGAAACCACCACGCTGTATTGGCCCGACGATCCTTCGCAGCCCAACACACTCGAATTCCTCCGCGACCGCAAAATAGACCTGGTGATCAACATCCCGAAAAACCTTTCGAAAACGGAGCTGAACAACGATTATGAAATACGGCGTTCGGCGGTGGATTTCAATATTCCGCTTATCACCAATGCCCGGCTGGCCAGCGCCTTTATTTATGCTGTCTGTAAGCTGAAACCCGAAGAAATGGCTGTTGAAAGCTGGGAAGAATACTAGGAGCGCAGGCTAATCTCCAGGTGGTGTGATGTGAGAGAAAGCGCTTATAACACTTGACACATATGTCTTTGTAACAGGCAGATCCATTGCTGCCGGTGCATCCAGTTCAAGGCGCACCCCGTCTTTTTCGCGGCGTATCACTTTCACCTTTTCGCAGTTCACCATGTATGAACGATGGCACCTCACAATATCGGTTCCTTTGAAGGCATCCTCCATGGCTTTCAGTGAGTTACGCAACATAAAGCGTGACACCCTTTCACCGTTCAGGTAGTGAATGTTCACATAATTGTCTGATGCTTCAATATAGAGCAGGTTCTCCTGCTTCACCGAGAAACGCAGCACTCCTTTTTCGTCGCTGAAAGGTACCATCTGCTTCGAAGTATCGCTAACAGGTTGCCCCTGTGAAAGTTCGGCAAGTTTCAGTTTCTTTTCGGCATATGAAAAATAGAGCCAGGTAACGGAATAGGGCAGCAGAAGCACCAGGGCTGTGTTTTGTATAGAGACCTTCCACAGGTCAGGGAAGTAGCGCGTGTCATGAAGGATAAATTTCACGTAAAGCGCGTAAAACAGCGACATAAAAACAATTTCGGCAAGCACCCACACAAAATACAGCCCGTAGCTGATCTTCCGCTTTTTGCCCACATGATACATGATAATCCGGCTCAGGACAATCACCAGCACTCCGGTGAGTATCACCAGGCTTGAGTAAAAAAGCAACTGCCATTTGGTAACGTGAAACCACACATCCACTCCGAAAGGAGCGTAAACATTGATAAATACCAATGCAAAAGCAGCCGTGAAGATCACGAGGGTGACAATGTTCCTCTTATTGATGAGGTATCGTGGTATCTGGCTGCCTAATTCCATGCCTTGAAATTCATTTCAAAGTTATGACTTTCCGCCGATAAAGTGGTTTTTCTGAAAATTCAAAGGCTTCTGAACCTGAAATTTCACCCCACAATGGCAAATTTCACCCCTGAATATGCCGTTTTGTCCCATCACATCCGGCTGTAACCCTTTTCCCGGCAAGGCTCACCGCGTTGAAGTTACTTTGCAGCGTCAATTACCTCGCAACATGGAATACACTTCAACATATCATAGCCTGAGAACACAGTTCGACCTGTCGGCTGATGAAATCAGGTTCACCGGCAGCAATATTTCCTGCCGGACATTTTCTTTTACATCGGAAGTAAATAACGGGATGCTTTCTGCTTTTAACGGAAGCCAGGCATACGATGACCTGTTTCTGCTTCCCGATGACAGAATATTTGAAAACCAGTCGTTTACCTATCCTGTGTTCCTGCCGGGAACGAAAGCCCGGTATTCAAGGGCGATTATTCTGCTGCACGGACTGAACGAACGCAACTGGACAAAATACCTCACCTGGGCTTATTACCTGGCTGAGCAGACAGGCAGCCCGGTGATACTGTTCCCTATCGCCTTTCATATGAACCGTTCGCCGCAGACATGGAGCAACCCGAGGCTGATGTCGGCCATGCTGATGCAAAGATCCGGCCATTTAGGCGATGTCCCCGGAGCGTCGTTTGCCAACCTGGCGCTGAGCAACCGGCTTACTGACAATCCGCAGCGTTTTGCCACCTCAGGGCGGCAGAGTGCCGGGGATCTCGAAAAACTGGTGAGGCAAATAGTAACAGGCAATCATCCTTTATTTGAGAAAGGGACCAACATCGATTTGTTTGCATACTCCATCGGGGCGTTCCTGGCCCAGATCATCATGCTTTCGAACCCGGGAGGGTATTTCACCGATTCGAGGCTTTTTATGTTTTGCGGTGGCGCTTTTTTCGATCAGATGGACGGCACCTCGAAACTTATTATGGATAAAAATGCGTTTGACAGCCTGCGCAAATACTATATTCATGACCTGGGTACCAGCGACGATCCGCAGCCCGGGCTGGCTGAATACCTGAAAAATACCCGCCTCGGAATGGCATTTACGGCCATGCTCGCTTCGGGGAAACTTAAATCGTTCAGGGACAGCGTTTTCGAGAAACTGAAAAGCCAGATATCGGCCATTGTGCTGAAAAATGATAAGGTGATTCCGGCTTACGGAACCTTTGAAGCCATTAAAAGCGGCATCGAAATGATGGATTTTCCATTTGATTATTCACATGAGGTGCCATTTCCGGTAGGTGAGCAGGGAATAAGCGTCAAGGTTGATGCGGCTTTCAGGGAGGTTTTCAGCAAAGCATCGGATTTTTTACGATAAACCGGTATCAGAATCTGCAATAAACACCTAAATCAGCATCATATTTTAAAAATGAATGCCGGGGATTAGTAATCCTTTGTGTTTCAGGCGCTTCTTCAGTCCAGTAATATACAGTTCGTGTATAATTGATAGCCTGCCTGGTTATAAACAAGTTAGTCTTAAGCTGAGCACCGAAAATAGTATTTCCAAGTTTAAAACAATCGAATCCCGCTTCTAGTTCAGGATTGAAAAAAAGTGAAGGTGCGAAATGGGTGGCATACCTGAATTCTCTCCGAAGATTTGCATTGTTCTTTTTCTGGGCTACGCTTTCATCGAACCGGTCAAACGAAGCCATTCCAGCATTGGCTTTCAGTAAACCATTGAACCGCTTGTGATTTAGTGCAAATACAACACCTGTTTTTATTCCCCATTCACGGATGATGCGCTGCCTGAAATTCGAATTAATATCGCCAATAAAACCCGGCGAAGTATGAAAGTGATAAGCAAAATAATCTTCAATATAAACCGGGAAGGTAAAAATACCAGCAGTTGCTCTTAGGTATGGCGAAATACGCCGGGTTGCATTCAGGTCGAACTGCCGCGGATCCAAATCTGAAAGTGAGGTGAATTTCAATTCAAAATCCCAATTACGGAAGGGTTTGTATTGAAATCCGATGCCTGCGTACTGCTCTATATCTCTTCTTTTAGTATCAAGCACATAGTTCATAAAATCAAGGTTGGCATTATCGGGCATACTATCTCTCGCTATTTCACGAACACCGAACCAAAATGAGATTTTAAACCGCTCATTATCCTGCGCCACACTTAAAGCCGGAAAGAGGATTAATGACACTATAAGAATTTGTAACAACTTGGTATTCATCACTGTATGTTATTTGCCGGCCTTGATATAGATAATGTTTGTGGTATCACTGATAATGCTGTCGTTGTCCAGCCTGACAGAGATAATAAACCTGGCTTTGTCATTTAATACTTTGGATTTCAAATAGATGTTGAACGACTCGGAGAAATCATAATATATTTTATCCTTTAAACTTACTGTATGGGAAGTAAGCGGATGGTATAGGTTTCCCCAAGAAGATTCCGAAGCCACAAACATGTTGCTGACATCACTGTTGGCAGGAATTTCGTTGTTGATCGGATAAAGTGTTTTAATGGTTAAAGCCGTAATTGGATGAAGTGGTTTCAGTATTTCAGGGCATTTGCTGAATGCATAACATGATGAATAGCCTGTGTTTCTGAGGAATGATGACTGAAATTTCACAGGTTCAAAATAACCATCAATCATAACCCTGAAACTGACAGCTTCATCAAACATGCTGTCAGATGTTGTTACCTGGCTCCAGGCGCCTGAATTGTCGAGATTTGATATGGATACTTCGTTGAATTCAAAGAAAACCGGGTCATCGGGACAATCGCCGCAGCCTGAGATAATTCTTAAGATAGAAACTGCTGCTATCAGGACAAAAAGTTTCTTTACAATTGACGTATTCATAAACTTGATTGAAGTAGTATATCTGACATTGAATTTAAGAACAACTGATTTCGATTGGACTTATTATGCTAATATATTGTCATTCAATTCTTTCAATTAGCTGATGTCGGGCTATCAGAAAAAAATCTTTGACTGGAAATTTACTTTCAATTTCCATAATAACATCAACGTAAGTGCCAGTGTCCCATTCCGGACCTCCTGTGTTCAGTTTATTTAATTTGTAAGTGGGGGTAATTGAGTCTACACCATTTTTTAAAGATGCAATCCAAATCTGATCATTATTAATAACATACAATTTTTCTATTTTTAAATCTGCTGATACAGGTTCACCATCCAGATTTACCAAAAAAACTGAAGCTATTAATGGCCGGCTCACTGTTAACGGCACCCCGGGGAAGTAATCACGATACAACGAAACTTCCAAAACATAGTCACAGGAATCGAAGGTGAGCGTATCTGAGCATTTTGACAACAGGTTTTTTACCAATTCAGAGTCAGTGACAACATCTCCCTCAGTTTTATCTTTTTCACAGGAAATTAAACTCATCAAAACAGACACCAGGAAAGCTGTTATCAAATGTTTATTTCTGAAGAATGTTGACATCTTGCCAAGCTGCATTGAGATAAAGATTTTTAAAGAATCTATGTGAAATGCATGATTCAAGGTTAAAGAAAAGGGTACGGAACCGAATAAAAGGTTGCATATTGGAGAAATTATTTTACAATTCATTAAAAAATCTATTCTCAAAAATCCTTTTTTATCAATGAAATGATT
>DAONEL010000085.1:0-11383 GCA_035403045.1 Bacteroidales bacterium | reverse complement strand
ACCAGCCCGTTAAACAGTTTCATGCCGGCAAATCCAAACTGGGCAAATGGCGATGCGAGCAGCGTAAATAAAGGCTTAGCCCACATGTCGAGGTAAAGCTTCGGGTTTGCAAATGCGTACTTCGCGAAGTAATAATGAACGATATTGTCACCTGAATCGCCTTCAAACTGCCGGAAAAGTGAGAGATAAACAACAGGAACAGCCAGAAGCAAAACAAGGATCGTCGCGACAAGGTTATCCTTCTGTTTCTGTGTTGTCATAAGTCCGGGAGATTGGGAGCAACTTATTCGCCTTCCCTGCCGTATTCCATCAGATAGGCTTTGATGAAATCATTCAGGTCGCCGTCGAGAACCTCGTAAGCGTTAGAGGTTTCATAATCAGTACGAAGGTCTTTAACCATTTTATAGGGGTGCAGCACATAACTCCTGATTTGCGATCCCCATTCAATCTTCTTCTTGTTCCCTTCGATAACAGCCTGGGCTTCACGCTTTTTGCGAAGTTCGATTTCGTAAAGCTGTGATTTGAGCATCTGCATGGCTTTATCACGGTTCTGCAACTGGGAGCGGGTAACCTGGCATTCTACAATGATTCCGGTTGGCTCATGCCGAAGCCTTACAGCGGTTTCCACCTTGTTTACATTTTGCCCTCCGGGTCCGCTGCTGCGAAAAGTATCCCATGTAATATCCGATGGATTAATCTGGATATCAATGTTTTCGTCCACCATTGGGTAAACATACACCGAAGCAAATGAGGTGTGACGGCGGTTATTCGAATCGAAAGGGGAGAGGCGGACCAGGCGATGAACGCCGTTTTCACCTTTCAGGTAACCAAAGGCGTGGTCACCTTCAATTTCGAGTGACACCGATTTTATACCGGCCACATCGCCTTCGTTGAAGTCGAGTTCGGTGACCTTATAATTGTTTCGTTCGGCATAACGTATGTACATACGCATAAGCATCTGGGCCCAGTCCTGGCTTTCGGTACCACCGGCCCCCGAATTGATCTGCAGGATAGCACTCAGTTTGTCCTCTTCATTGCTGAGCATGTTACGGAATTCCAGGTTTTCGACCAGCCGGAGAGTTTCGTTATGGTGTTTCTCGAACTCGCCCTCAGTTGCTTCTTCAGCCTGGTAAAACTCAAACAATACCTGCAGGTCATCGAAAGATGCCTGGCAATGGTCATAGGCATTGGTCCAGCTTTTTTTCTCCTGGATTATTTTCAGAATTTGTTCTGCTTTTTTTGGATCGTCCCAAAAATCCGGATCATGGGTTTGCTTTTCTTCTTCTGCAATTTGTTCCTTCAGGCTGTCAATGTCAAAGGAACCTCCTCAGCGCTTCGAGCCGCTTTGTAAGATCTTTAAAAGATTCGCCGGTAATCATCTGGCTTTTAATGTATTAAATTAGAAAGTATTTTTGTTGGCCTGTTACTCGGTTTCGAAATTATTATTCATGGCTTTCATGATGATTTCGGTTTCGAAACCTTTACCCATCAGGTAATTGAATATTTTGGAGCGTTCTTCCCTTGATGGTTGTTTATTTAAACCTAGTTTTTTATTGATCAGCGATTTAACTGTTTCCTTGTATTCGTCTTCATCAATTTCATTCAACGCTTCTGATACAAGACCGGAAGGGATACCCTTCATCCTCAGCTCATTGGCAATTTTTATTTTCCCCCAGTCAAATAACTTGAATTTCCCCCTTGCAAAAGCTGATGCGTATCGTTTTTCATCAATGAATCCTTCGTCGATGAGCTGATCTATCGTGCTGTTAATCAAATTGTTATTTATTCCCCACTGCTTCATCTTGAACCTGACTTCTCCTATGCAATGTTCCTGCGAAACGCAATAATCGGCTGCCTTCCTGAAAGCCTGAGCAGCATCTAGCGGTTCGCCGGATTGTTTCTTCAGCATTTTTACAGATTGGTAAAGTTCACCAGTTCAACATCGAAAATAAGTACAGAATGCGCAGGAATTGATCCAACGGCAGATGCTCCATAACCCAGGTCAGAAGGAATCAGTAGTTTCCCTTTTCCGCCTTTGCCGAAAAGCTGAAGTCCTTCCTGCCACCCGACAATAACCTGTGCAAGAGGAAATGATACAGTTTTGCCGTTGCTGCTGTCGAACTGTGTGCCGTCGGTAAGGTAGCCGGTATATTTCACTGAAACATTTGATGTTATCGTAGGGTGTGTTGTACCTCCGGGAGTTTCAATTACATAATATAATCCTGAGGAAGTTGACTGCGCAGTCAGGCCTTTATCGGCAATATAGGTTTCTATTGTCTTTTTGTCGATGGCTGCATAATCAGTCTCCTTTTTACAGGCACCTAAAAGTACAGGCAGTAAAATAAGCAGGTATAGTTTTTTCATCTTCATGAATTGAGGGCGCAAAGGTAGAATTTTACCCGAATGCATCCTAATACTCTAAGTATTAGTAAATCAGTGATATAAATGTTATAAGCTGACGTTATTCCCGGGCCAGAAGTTCGTTAACCAAAGCAGGTACGCCGGTTCCGGCTTTTTCCCTGATGATCTTCAGGTTCCTCATCCAGGGCATTGGCGATGCATTCGGGTCAACAAGGTATTTTGGCACCTCGTCACGGACATAATTGAGTAATCCGGCGGCAGGGTAAACGTTTAATGAAGTGCCTATCACAATATAGATGTCAGCCTCAGCGGAGATCTCTGCTGCAACTTCAATCAGGGGAACAGCTTCACCAAACCATACAATGTGGGGCCTTAGCTGAGAACCTTTCTCGCATTTGTCACCAAGTTTCAATTCCCATCCATCGAGTGTGTAAACCAGCTGAGGATCAATGGTTGACCTCACTTTTTTCAGTTCGCCATGCAGATGCAAAACATGGGATGAGCCTCCCCGTTCGTGCAGGTCGTCAACGTTCTGGGTGATAATTTGTACTTCGAATTTCTTCTCAAGTTCAGCCAGGGCATAGTGAGCGGCATTAGGCTCGGCATCATAAAGCTGTTTGCGCCGCTGGTTATAAAATTCATTCACAAGGGCAGGGTTCCTTACCCACGCCTCGTATGTTGCCACATCTTCAACGCGGTATTCTTCCCACAGCCCGTTGCTGTCGCGAAATGTCTTAATCCCGCTTTCGGCGCTGATTCCCGCGCCGGTTAGTACTGCTATTTTCTTCATTTTCAATAAAAAAAGGCACCCGTATGGGCACCTTAAAATTAGACAAAACGCAGGTACGTTTATTCAAAAAGATTCATGCTGTCGAGCACATCCATCATTGACTTGACAGATAAAGCCGACTCATCAAATGCCTTTTTTTCTTCTTTCGTAAGCTTGAGTTCGATGATCTCTTCGATTCCATTGGCACCCAGTTTCACAGGCACACCAAGGAATACATCCTTATGTCCATACTCGCCGTTGAGTTTGGCGCACACCGGGAAAATACGCTGCTGGTCGTCAACAATGGCTTCAACCATTTGAGCTGCTGCCGCACCCGGAGCATACCATGCCGATGTCCCCATCAGGTTCACCAGTTCGCCACCTCCTTTGCGTGTACGCTCAACAATTTTGTCAATTTCTTCTTTGTTAAGCAGTTCGGTGACAGGAATACCGCCAATCGATGTATAACGGGGCAGAGGAACCATCGTATCTCCATGGCCTCCGAGCAGCAGAGAATGAATGTCTTTGGGTGATATTTTTAATGCCTCTGCGATAAAAGCTTTGTATCGGCCAATATCCAGGATGCCGGCCATACCAAAAACCTTGCGTTCATCTTTGAGAGCCGCTTTGTATGCACAATATGTCATAACGTCAAGCGGATTTGAAACTATGATAATGATGGCTTCGGGGGAGTACCTGATGACTTTTTCAGTGACATCCTTCACAATCATGGCATTGGTCCTGATCAGGTCATCGCGGCTCATGCCCGGTTTCCTGGGTAACCCGGAAGTTATTACAACTATTCCCGAACCTTTGGTTTTCAGATAATCATTCGTAACGCCTACCACGCGGGTATTGAAGTTGTTGATGGATGAGGTTTGCCAGATATCCAGCGCTTTCCCTTCAGCTATACCTTCTTTTATATCGACCAAAACTACTTCCCTGGCCAGATCTTTATGAGCAATAACATTTGCAACGGTTGCCCCAACATTGCCGGCACCTATAACTGTGATTTTTTTCATGGATTTTCGTTTTTTCTTTGCCTTGTGAGGCTACGAAATTAGTAAAACATTCAAATTGATGCATATGAAACTCAAAAAAATATCTTTCCCGGATTTTCAGGAAAGATATTTTTCAGTTCATTCAGAATAATCTGCCTGGCATTATTGCTCACACGGGCATGCCGGGGCATTCGGGCGTTGCTGATGAGCCGGTTTCATGGGTTTGAGCATCAATAACGGCTATGGCGGTCATGTTAACAATTTCGTTGACTGATGATCCCATCTGCAGCACATGCACCGATTTGTTCAGCCCGTTAAGTACAGGCCCAATGGCTTCGGCGCCACCCAGTTCCTGCATCAGTTTATAGGCAATGTTGCTGGCTGTGAGGTAGGGGAAAATAAGTGTGTTGGCTGCACCTTTGCCATCGGCTAGTTTGCTGAAAGGAAAATGTTCGGTCAGCAGGGCGTTGTTGATAGCGAAATTTGCCTGCATATCACCGTCCACGATCAGTTCGGGATATTCTTTGTGAAGCCTGGCCACAGTTTCTCTCACCTTGATAGGAATGTTACCTTCCACCGACCCGAAATTTGAGTAGGACAGAATGGCAATACGTGGTTCGATATTAAAGGCACGCACTGCAGCGGCTGTTTCAATAGTGATTTCAACCAGTGTATCAACAGAGGGATTCATATTCACTGTTGTATCGGCAAAAAAGATCGGCCCTTTTTTGGTGAGCATAATATACATGCCCGAGATTACCTGTGCGCCGGGTTTTTTACCGATAATCCTGAGTGCCGGCCTGATGGTTTCGGGATAGTTGGTTGTGAGTCCTGAAATCATGGCATCAGCCATTCCGTTCTCAACCATGCTTGGCCCGAAATAATTGCGGTGTGTCATGAAATCAAGAGCGGTTTGCTTTGTAATGCCACGGCGCAGGCGTTTCAGATAATACTGTTCGGCAAAAAGCTCACGATTTTCTTTCTGATCGTCACTTAATGGGTCAATGATTGGAATATTCTGAAGTTCAAGCTTATACTCATCAATGATTGCATTTATTATCTTCCTGTCACCCATTAGTATAGGGCATGCAATGCCTTCGTCGGCGACAATCTCTGCTGCTTTCAGAATTTTATAATTCTCAGCTTCGGCAAACAGTACCCTCTTTGGTTTGCTCTTGGCTTTGCCTTTAATAAACTGTATGAGAGGATTTACCAGTCCCAGCCTTTTACCCAGTTCAGTTTCGTAAGCAGCCCAGTCGGCGATAGGTTTGCGTGCCACGCCCGTTTCCATTGCAGCTCTTGCTACAGCCGGGGCTACATGCATGATAAGGCGCGGATCGCAGGGTTTCGGGATGATGTAATCCCTTCCGAATTTCAGGTTGGTTGTATTGTAGGCAATGTTAACCTCTTCGGGGACAGGCAATTTGGCGAGATCTGCCAGAGCATAGGCTGCGGCGAGTTTCATTTCGTCATTTATAGCCCTTGAGCGCACATCGAGCGCTCCGCGAAAAATGTAAGGGAAGCCCAGCACATTGTTTACCTGGTTGGGATAATCGCTTCGTCCTGTTGCCATTACCAGGTCGCTGCGGGTAGCTTTTGCCACATCGTAAGCTATCTCGGGGACAGGATTGGCCAGGGCAAAAACGATGGGGTCTGGGGCCATTTTAACTAACCACTCGGGCTTCAGAGCGCCTGCTGCCGAAAGTCCCAGAAACATATCAGCTCCTTCAATTGCCTGTTCTAAAGTATCAAGATCGCGGCTGGTGACAAATTCAGTTTTATACCTGTTCAGGTCGGTGCGTTTTTTGTTAAGAACACCTTTACTGTCAAGCATTACGATGTTTTCCTTGCGGGCGCCGAGTTTTACATAAAGTTTTGTACATGAAATGGCTGATGCTCCGGCACCATTCACCACAATTTTAATATCTCCGATTTTCTTCCCCAGTATTTCAACCGCGTTGAGCATTGCTGCCGAGGTGATGATGGCTGTGCCATGCTGGTCGTCGTGCATTACCGGGATATCAAGTTCAGCCTTTAACCGGTCTTCAATTTCGAAGCACTCCGGTGCTTTGATGTCTTCAAGGTTGATACCGCCAAAAGTCGGGGCGATGGCCTTACAAGTAGCAATCATGCGTTCAATGTCTTTCTCATTGACTTCAATATCAAACACATCGATATCAGCATAGATTTTGAAAAGCAGCCCTTTTCCTTCCATCACGGGTTTGCCGGCTTCGGGGCCGATATCGCCAAGGCCAAGAACCGCGGTGCCGTTTGAAATCACGGCAACAAGGTTGCCTTTAGCAGTGTAATTATACACATCATCGGGGTTTGCCTTTATCTCGAGGCATGGTTCTGCCACACCCGGCGTGTAGGCAAGCGAAAGATCACGCTGGGAGGCATGAGGCTTGGTTGGGATGACTTCAATTTTTCCGGGACGACCTTCGGAATGGTAAGTCAATGCGTTTTTCTGAAGCAGCGATTTCATGGTATATTCTTGTTAGGCAACGATTTGCATGTGGTTTGTCTGTTTAACAAACTTACCAAATAAACCACTTATCCGTATCTGCATTTATCCTTTTCTTTGTTTAACTTTTCAATTTAAAACGAATCTTAATAACTCCGGAATTTCTGGAAGTTTCGGATACTGAATAGTAATAAATTTCAGTGCGTTTCGAATTGAAACAGCAATAATTAATTGATTATCAGTTGCAATGCCAATGTTTTCACATATCATCAGAAAAGCCTATTTTTGCCATACAATCGCTACAGAGGAAAATCAGGGTAATTTAAGAGTTTATGTACGCATTTATCGAAGGCAAAATTGCAGAACTTAATCCGGCAGGCGTGGTTATCGACTGTCATGGAGTTGGTTACCAGGTTAATATTTCGCTCAATACTTATTCAAAACTTCACGGGAAAGAATCCTTCCGACTGTTTACCCACCTTGTTGTGAGGGAAGATGCCATGGTGCTGTTTGGATTTGCTGATGAAGCCGAGCGCAGCGTTTTCCAGCAACTGATCTCTGTTTCGGGCATCGGCCCGAACACAGCAAGGCTCATACTATCGGCGCTTTCACCTGACGAAGTGATTGATGCCATTGTGAATGAGAATGTGAAGATACTGCAATCGGTGAAGGGTATAGGCGGCAAGTCGGCATTGCGTCTCATTGTCGATCTCAAAGGCCGTCTGAGCAAGGAAAGCATCTCCAAAGAAATATTCGGACTAAAACACAATACAGGTAAGGCTGAAGCGTTATCTGCATTGGTAATGTTGGGTTTCAACAAAGCTTCTGCCGAAAAAGCCCTTGATTCGATCATTAAGAGCGAAGGCTTAGCATTACCGGTTGAACAACTGATTAAAAATGCTTTAAAGATTTTATAGCCAGCGGGAAGCCGGTTTTTTATTTTTCCTGGCATTAAACCTTCCGGACAATCGACGATTAATACCAGGGACCGGGGAAAAACGGGATAACCAGCATAATTAACGGCCATCATTTGAAGAATCTGTTAAAATATATACTCAGGCTTAGCATACTAACCCTTGTCATCCTTGTTTCGTGGAATCCAAGCCCGGGCATTGGCGTTGCACAGGGCGACCACCCTGCAGGGCATTTCATCAACCCGCCTGACACAACGGATAAGACTGATACCACATTAAGGTTTCCTATTGAGCAAAGCATAAATCCTTACGACCAGCCAAAAGAAGGCGGCCTTTACCTGAGCAATCCTTCCAACATCAAGGAGCAGGTTATTTACGATCCGAAAACCAACGAGTACACGCTCACCCGCAAAATCGGCAACATTGATTATATGAAGCCGGCTTCATTTTCGTTCGACGAGTACAAAAACTGGGAACTTCAACAGGCTGTTGACCGCTACTGGCAGGAAAAGGTAAAACAGGGCGGTGTTGGCGGAAGGCAGGGTGTTATTCCACAGTTGCGGATTGGCGGCGAACTTTTCGACCGTGTCTTTGGCGGGAATACCATTGATATCAGACCCCAGGGAAGTGCCGAACTGGTTTTCGGCATACTTTCAAACCGCCGCGATGACCCGGCCATCGATACCCGCTTGCGCCGTACCACTAATTTCGATTTCCAGGAACGCATTCAAATGAGCGTACTGGCAAAGATCGGCGACAAAATCGAGTTCAATACCAATTATAATACCGAAGCAACCTTTGATTTTGAAAACAAACTGAAACTCAAATACGAAGGCAAGGAAGACGAGATTATTCAACTCATCGAAGCAGGTAATGTGAACCTTCCGCTCAACAGTACCCTCATCACCGGGAGCCAGAGCCTTTTCGGGCTTAAAACCCAGATGAAGTTCGGGAAAGCTACATTCACCACAGTGTTTTCGCAACAACAAAGCCAGACTGAGAATATAAGTGTGCAGGGCGGAGCCCAGACAACAAAATTCAGTCTTCGGTCACTCGATTATGAAGAAAACAAGCACTTTTTCATCGGGCAGTACTTCCGCGATCATTATGACGAAGCCATGAGTACCCTGCCGGTGATCACTTCGAATATTAACATCACCAAAATCGAAGTCTGGATTACAAATATCGGCGCTGCTGTAACCGAAAACCGCAATATTGTTGCTTTCCAGGACCTTGGGGAATCAGAACCATATAACCCGCACATCAATCCGCTGGCAATAAATCCCTATCCTTCTAACTATAACAACGACCTCCTTACAAATCTTGACACCACCAAAGTAAGGAATATCAATACAGTGACTGATTACCTCTCAGGCAATAAGGGTTTTGTCCCGGGAATTGATTTTGAAAAAGTTGAGAGCGCCCGTAAGCTGAGTGCAACTGAATATACGTATAACAGCAAACTGGGTTTTATTTCCCTCAATTCAGCCCTCAATCCTGACCAAACATTAGCAGTAGCATTTCAATATTCAGTAATCGGCAGCGACAGCGTTTACCAGGTTGGTGAGCTTTCGGACCAGGGAATTAGAACCAGCAAAAACCTCATGGTAAAACTTCTCAAAAGCACCGCGGTAAACACGCACATTCCGCTGTGGAACCTGATGATGAAGAATGTTTATAACCTGAGTGCTTACAATATTAACAGCGAAGACTTCATACTTAATGTGCTTTACGCCGGCAACAGCAATGCGGTACCTACCGGCTATTTTACTTCCGGCCCCGACAATATTAAAGGTATTCCGCTCCTTCAGCTTCTGGGCCTCGACCGGTTGGATCCGCAGCTTAATCCACCGCATGATGGTATTTTTGACTTCATAAATTATGCTGCAACCAACGGGGGTACTATCCAGGCAACCAACGGAAGGGTATTTTTCCCGGTGCTGGAACCTTTCGGAAGTTACCTGCGCAGTTTGATTGATGATAAAGCCCTTGCCGACAAGCTTTGTTACGACTCGTTATATACCATGACAAAGACCGGAGCGCAGCAGTTTCCCGATAAAAATAAGTACATCCTGGAAGGGCAGTATAAATCGGAATCGGGTTCTGAAATTTCGCTCAATGCACTCAACGTGCCACAAGGGTCGGTGAAAGTTACCGCCGGAGGTATTCCCCTGGTCGAAAATATGGATTACACGGTTGACTATACGCTTGGCCGTGTGAAAATCATCAACCAGGGCATTCTCAATTCAGGCACTCCCATCAATATTTCGATGGAGAACAATTCGTTGTTCAATGTGTACAGCCAAACCCTCATGGGTACTCACCTTGACTATAAGGTAAATAATAACCTGCTGTTGGGTGGTACAATCCTCAATCTGTATGAAAGGCCTATAACCCAGAAAACCAATTATGGCGACGAGCCCATTTCGAATACCATATGGGGTGGAAGCCTTAACTATACCAAGGAATCAGGTTTGATCACCAAACTTGTTGATAAGCTGCCTTTTATCAGTACCAAAGCTGCCAGCAAGCTGCGCATCGATGCCGAGTTCGCTCAATTTATGCCCGGACATTCCAGGGCTGTAGGTAAAACCGGCACTTCCTACATTGATGATTTTGAAGGGGCTAAATCAACCATCGACCTTCGCAACATCGGTTCATGGTACCTGGCAAGTACACCGCAGGGGCAGGCCATCCGCACCATGTTCCCCGAGGCGGCTACCGGCACAAAACTGGCTTACGGGTACAACAGGGCAAAACTGGCCTGGTATATCATCGACCCGCTTTTTTATGATAACAGCAGCAACATCCGCCCCTCGAACATAACCAAGGATGAACTTTCTAAAAACTCAGTGCGTGTGGTGATGGAAAACGAGCTGTTCCCCAACAAGGAATCAGCTACCGGCCAGCCTCTCAATATTTCGGTATTTAACCTTGCTTACTTTCCGCAGGAACGCGGCCCTTATAACTATGATGCTGATGCATCGCCATATTCGAGCGGTATCAACGAGGACGGAACACTAAAAAATCCCTCCTCACGCTGGGGTGGCATCATGCGCCGCATTGAGACCTCCGATTTTGAGGCTGCCAATGTTGAATATATTACGTTCTGGCTCATGGATCCGTTTGCTGATGACCCCGAAGCACAAGGTGGTGATCTGTATTTCAACCTGGGTGATATATCGGAGGATATTCTCCGCGACGGGCGCAAATCATTTGAAAACGGCCTGCCCACAAGTGCTGAGAAACAGAACGTTGATACAACCATCTGGGGACTTGTACCTACCATGCAGGCGCTTACAAATTCCTTCGCTTCTGACCCTGCCGCCCGCCCTTACCAGGATGTGGGTTACGACGGTTTATCCACCACCGATGAGCAACAGTTTTTCACCTCGAATTTCCTGGATAAGATTGCCTCAAAATGGGGAATCACATCGCAGGCATACATCGACGCGCAGAATGACCCTTCTTCTGACAATTATCATTACTTCAGGGGAACTGACTTTGACAACGACAATAAATACAGCTCTATCCTCGAGAGATATAAAAATTACAACGGTACCGACGGGAATTCACCTACTCCTGAAATGACCAATGAAAAATATGCCACCATTTCTACAACACTTCCAAATATGGAAGATATTAACAGCGACAACACGCTGAGCGACCAGGAGCGTTATTTCCAGTATGTTGTTCACCTTACTCCTTCGGAAATGGTTGTAGGTCAGAATCATATTACTGATAAGTATGAAGCTAACATTGATAAACTTGAAAATGGCAAATCGGCAAAGGTAAACTGGTACCAGTTTAAAATTCCTGTTCAGAATCCTGATAAAGTGGTGGGCAGCATCCAGGATTTCAAGTCCATCAGGTT
>DAONEL010000084.1:2269-11526 GCA_035403045.1 Bacteroidales bacterium | reverse complement strand
TGGTTCCCAAAGACAGGAAGTTCTTCCCATTGTTTATCGAAGCCGCCGAAAACCTCGTGCTTACTTCGGAACTGCTGGTGAAACTTATCAGGGAAAACGACCTGCAAAAGCGCGAAGAATACATTTCACTGATCAAGAAAGCTGAGAAAAACGGCGATAATATCACCCATGCCCTGATGGACGAACTGAACAGCACGTTTATCACACCTTTTGACCGGGAAGACATTCATGAACTGGTTTCAACCCTCGACAGTGTGGTTGATTACATCCACTCCACCTCAAAACGGATTTATTTCTATAAACTCCGCTCCTTCCCCAACGAATTTGTGACCATTGCCGACCTCATTCATGATGCCAACAAGGAGATTCTTACCGTGATGAGGGGAATGAAAGACACCGCCAGCCTCATCAAACATAAGGATTCATGTATCCGCATCAGCGAAATCGAAAGCGAAGTGGACGACATTTACCAGGCATACCTTGCCGATCTTTTTGAAAATGAGACCAATGCCATCGACCTCATCAAAAAACGCGATATACTTGCCTCACTCGAAAAAGCCATCGATAAATGCGACGACGTGGGCAATGTGTTTTCAGCAATTATGGTGAAGATGTCATAACCTCCTGACAAGCCTTAGTACTTACATCATTTCAATCATTAAATTTAATCCGTAAGCAAATGTCAGGTTTCACCTTATTAATTATAATTGTCGTTCTCGCTTTTGCTTTCGACCTGATCAACGGGTTTCATGACGCAGCCAATTCAATAGCCACTGTTGTTTCCACCAAGGTACTCACACCCTTGCAGGCTGTTCTCTGGGCAGCATTCTTTAACATACTGGCTTATGCCATCTTTGAATTGCATATCGCAGATACCATTGCGAAGGTTGTTGATACCGGTGCTATAAACCTGTATGTGATTCTTGCCGGTATTATCGCAGCCATAATCTGGAATTTGCTGACATGGCGCCTCGGGATTCCTTCCAGCTCATCACATACACTGGTGGGAGGCTTTGCCGGTTCAGCCATCGCTCATGCAGGATGGTCGGTTGTTCATGGTGAAAAAATACTTAAAATCGGCGCTTTCATATTTCTTGCTCCTTTGCTGGGAATGATTATGTCGTATATCATCTCCATTATACTGCTGAACATCTTCAGGAAAGCAAATCCCTATAAACTGGAAAAGTTTTTTAAAGGCCTGCAACTGTTTTCATCTGCACTCTTCAGCCTTGGGCACGGAGGCAATGATGCGCAAAAGGTGATGGGAATTATTGCAGCAGCATTAATGGTTTATTTTGCCGGAGTAGATCCGTCACAGATACCTGATTGGGCTCAGATTACGCTTGTAAACGGAAAAATACATGCCATTCCTCACTGGATTGTTGCCGGTTGTTATGCAGCAATCGGTATCGGAACCCTTGTTGGTGGCTGGAGAATAGTAAAAACAATGGGCAGCAAAATCACAAAACTTACTCCTTTTGAAGGAGTTACAGCCGAAACAGCGGGTGCTGCCCTGCTGTTTGGCACCGAAGCTTTTGGTATTCCTGTAAGCACAACCCACACCATCACTGGTGCAATTATGGGTGTCGGGCTCACCAAGAGGCTTTCGGCCGTGCGCTGGGGTGTAACCATAAACCTGCTTTGGGCCTGGATACTAACGATCCCCGTTTCAATGGCGCTGTCGGCGGCTATCTACTACCTGTTTATGCTGTTACACTGGGTGGCCTCATAAGTTCAGCGTTCACCGAAAATCAGCGATCCGATTCTAACGATGGTACTTCCCGCAGCGATTGCAAGTTTGTAATCCCCTGACATGCCCATCGAAATTTCGCAGAAACCGGGATCGCCGGCAAAGTACTTTTTTTTCAAATCAGTGAAGATTGATTTCAGAGTCCTGAATTCTCTGTTGATCAGTGACTCGTTGTTGGTGAATGTAGCCATGCCCATAACACCGCAAATCCTTACATTTTTCAACTCCTTAATACGGGGATCATGAAGGATTTCTTCGGCCTCAGCCATTGAAAGTCCGAATTTTGTTTCCTCCGTCGCAATATGAAACTGCAGCAGGCAATCGATCACCCGGTTATTTTTTGCGGCTTCCTTATTGATCTCGGCCAGCAGTTTCAGGCTGTCAACACTCTGAATGACTGACACGAACGGCGCAATGTATTTTACCTTGTTTGTCTGCAAATGGCCTATCAGGTGCCACCTGATATCATCCGGCAGCAAAGCATGTTTGGTAAACATCTCCTGTACCCTGTTCTCACCAAAGTCAAGATGCCCGGCGCCATAAAGCGCCCTGATCATTTCAGCAGGCTTGGTTTTAGAAACAGCAATGATTTTTACATCCTTGCTTATCTCCTTTCTTAAGGCTATGTAATTGTCAATAAGGCTCATATTGCATCCAGGTCTTATTTCAGCATCAGTCCCTCACAAATATTATTTTTTCTTCAAACTTACATAAACTTATTTCATTATCATTTGTTAACTAAATGCAAATTTTTGATTGTTGCAGGCTGCTCTGCAGGTTAATTGTTATCAAAAACAGCATTAAAAAAACTTTACCAACTATTAATTGAATAATCATACAATAATATTCGCCATGATCAGCAATTTTTCGTGATGGAGTCTTTAATGCAAAAAGTTATGTATATTTATTCAATAGAAATATTATATCTGAATGTCTGATAATCAGCAAATAAAGAATAAGATTTTAAAAAAACGTCACTACAGCCTGACGAATCTCTTCTTCATCTACCTGATGCTCATTGTTACTTTTTCATTTGTGGCACTGGGCACATATTTTATAATACAGAAAAATGCCAGGTACCAGCAGGAAGTCAGGCAGCTTAAAACTGAATTTCCGGAAAAGCAAAAAGAGGAACTCAAGATCAGGGTGCTCGAAGCCAAGGAGTTTGTTGACTGGGTTAGTTCATACCCAGATGAAAGCCTCAATAAACAGCTTGCTTCACTTACCAAAAGATATGGTTCTCTGCTCGAAAGTGCCAACCTTCCAACTGGCGAAAAACTCATTCTGCTTCCAGAACGGATCCATGATAGTCTTGACTATGCCAATCAGAATTCTGTTATTAAAATTGCTGTCTTCAACTCGCAGCTTAAACCCGTTTACATACCTGATCTTGCCGATAGCACTATTAATTCAGGGAGATACAGATCGCTGATCAGCAGAATGATAGCACCTGCAGTGATTAAGGAATCAAGCCTTCGTCCTGATCGTATCACGCATTATACCAACCAGGAAAAAACGGAATATGCTGCTCTTTACCCGGTTAATAATATTGATTTCTGGATACTGGCTGTTTTCTCAGGCAACGACAGGCAGGAAGCATTAAAGGAACTTGTGCTTGACAGCCTTAGTCGTGTGAAGTTTCATGATAATGAGTACATTATCATCAACACGATGGACGGCGATGCCTTACTCACCCGCTCTACCTGGGATAAGAACCCCAAGAACATTCTAACCGGAGATGATGAGAACTGGAAAGAAATTTTCAGGCAGGAAGTTAAACTGGCGAAAACACCCGGCGGAGGATATATCACATATACATGGAGCCGCAGGACAGAAGAACCAAGGTCGGAAAAGATCTCTTATTTCACCGGGATAAGTCAATGGAACTGGGTCATTGGGACAGGTAAACACACGAATGCTATTACCCCCCTGCTTGAGCAGCAAAAGAAAACGCTCAGAGCCGATATCCGGAATGATATATTCAGCAGGTTGATCTTTATGACATTAATTTACCTGCTCATCTATATCCTGGGAAGGTATATCTCCAGAAAGCTTAAGACGAACCTGCAATTGTTCAGCACGTTTTTTTCCAATGCAGCACACAGCAGCCAGCGCATTGATGAAGAGAGTGTCCACTTTCATGAATTTGAAACCATGGCACGTTCAGCAAACCTAATGATTGAAGAGAGAGATAAAATACGTACAATACTCTCGGAACAGCAATCAAGGTTGCGAAACATTATCGACTCAGTGCCCGACATGATCTTTTTCAAGGACACAAGCAGTCGCTTCCAGGGATGCAACAAGGCTTTCGAGCGGTTTGTCAACAAGAAAGAATCGGAAATCATAGGAATGACCGAGTTTGATTTGTTTACACCGGCCCAGGCTGACGTTTACCTGGCCTCGGATAAGCACCTGCTTTTAACCGGTGAGCCTGTAAGGACTAAGGAGTGGACACCGCTCAAAGATGGCCATAGCCTGCTGTTTGATACGTTAAAGACGACCTATCGTGATGACGACGGCAACATACTGGGTATTATCGCTATAAGCCGTGATGTAACCGAAATGGAAGAAACCCGTCAGAGGCTGCTCATGGCAAAAGACAAAGCCGAAGAATCTGACCGGCTCAAGACAGCTTTTCTCGCCAATATGTCGCATGAGATCCGTACCCCGATGAATGCCATAATCGGTTTCTCGGATCTGCTCTCCGACGATGACATTACCCATGAAGAAAAAGCTGATTTTGTAGAGAAAATTAAACTTTCAGGTGAAAACCTGATGAACCTGATCAATGATATCATTGATATTGCCAAGATTGAAGCAGGCCAGCTGAAAATAATCGAATCGCCCTGCAACATCGATTCCGTAATGAGTGACCTTCTCGGAACTTTTACTGAAATAAGGAACCAGCAAAAAAAGCAGGCTGTTGACCTTATCCTCAACATTAAGCATGCAGAGAAAGAGATCATTACAGTGACCGATCAGCTACGACTTCAGCAGGTAATAACCAACCTCATTGGAAATGCCCTGAAATTTACCGAAAATGGCCGGATTGAGTTCGGGTTTGACATTGAAGACGGGTTTCTCAAATTCTTTGTTAAGGATACCGGCATCGGTATTCCTGAGAGCAAACAGGAAATACTCTTCCAGCGTTTTACACAGGTGGATGCTTCCACAACCCGTAAATTCGGAGGTACCGGGCTGGGCCTGGCAATTTCTAAAAATATTGTGGAATTACTTGGCGGAACTATCTGGATGGAATCCACCCCCGGAATCGGATCGACCTTCTATTTTACTATTCCCTATAAACCTTCTGATAAAGTAAACAGCATCAATAAATCCCCGGCAGCTGATTATGACTGGTCGGAGCACACGATTATGGTTGCCGAAGACATTGATGAAAATTACATGTTGATAGAAGCTGCATTCAGAAGGACAGGTGTAAAGATGGTTCATGCCCGCGATGGTTTGGCTGCAGTGAACGAAGCCAAAAGCAATGACAATATTAGCCTGATCCTCATGGATATACAACTTCCTGTGATGACAGGTTACGAAGCAATCCATAACATTTTGCTGATAAAACCCGAGATCCCGATTATCAGCTATACAGCCTATGCATTGCCGAATGAACGTGAAAAAAGCCTTGAAGCCGGATGTGTGGATTATGTTACAAAACCCATGAAAGCAGAGTTCCTGCTGCCACTGGTCAATAAATACCTCAAGCCCGGCATCCATGAGGATTACCATGCTGACGGCAATCTCACCTGATCAGGGATTTACTTCTTTACCGAGTAGAAACAACGCCTGGGTGATTCGATCTTACCCAACGTGGATAAGGCTTTAATTGCTTTATCAACATCTTTTTTGTCGATACCGGTTTTCCCGGCAATATCGCCTGCCTTAAGCGGTTCGGCTGATTCAGAGAGTGTTTTCAGTACAAGATCATTCTTTTCCATAGCCGTTTGTATTAATCGAGTGAATGAATAACTAAGCCACTGCGAAGTTTTGGTTCAAACCAGGTCGTTTTTGGCGGCATGATATTTCCTGAATCGGCAATATCAATGAGTTGTTTCATGGACACAGGATACAGTGCAAAGGCTGCTTTCATTTCACCACTGTCAACACGTGTCCTGAGCGCGTCTAATCCCCTGATACCACCCACAAAATCAATGCGTTTAGAAGTACGAAGATCGGTTATTCCCAATACCGGATCCAGTACCAGGTTCGAAAGGATGGTTACATCAAGCACACCAATCGGGTCGTTATCGTTGTAATTGCCGGGTTTTGCCGTGAGCGAATACCAGTTGCCACCGAGATAGAGACTGAAGTTGTGCAGGCAGCATGGCTTATAGATGTCAGCGCCTTTCTTCTCAACGTCAAACACCAGGGAAATCTTTTGCAGAAACTCATTCTCGCTCAGTCCGTTAAGATCTTTCACAACGCGGTTGTAATCAATGATCTTCAACTGGTTATCGGGAAAGATTACTGCCATAAAATAATTGTATTCTTCCTGGCCGGTGTGCCTGGCGTTATTGCTGCGCTTCTCCAGCCCAACCCTTGCTGCTGCTGCAGTCCGGTGATGTCCGTCGGCCACATATAAACAGGGAATTTCGTCTTTAAAAATCCGGACTATTTTGTTCACTAACCCGTCGTCCTCTATCACCCAGAAATGATGGCCAAAATTGTCGTCAGCAACAAATTCATATTCAGGTTCATGGCTGCCGACATAATCTGCTATGAGTTTGTCGAGTTGCTCGTGTGACGGATATGAGAAGAACACCGGCTCAACGTTGGCATTGGTTATTCTCACATGAATCATCCGGTCGTCTTCCTTATCCTTACGGGTCAGTTCATGTTTTTTGATCACATTGTTAAAATAATCATCAATATGGCAGCATCCGACAATGCCGTATTGTGTGCGTCCATCCATTGTCTGGGCATAGATGTATAATTTTTCAGAGTCATCCTGTATAAGCCAGCCCTTCTTTTTAAAATCACTGAAGTTTTCTACAACCTGGTCATAAACTTGCTTGCTGTGCTCATCAATGCCCGGTTCAAGGTCTATCTCGGCTTTTGTAATGTGCAGCAGCGAATAGGGATTACCGGAAGCTTCTACCCGGGCCTCTTCTGAGTTTAACACATCATATGGCCTTGATGCAAGTTGTTTTACAATTGATTTTGGCGGCCTGAGTCCTTTGAATGGTTTAATGATAGCCATAGATTTCTTATAAACAGTTAATTTTAAGTTGATTAAGCGTTGAATGTGTGATGCGGTTGATCAGGACAAAATAAATAAAAAGCTTTCAGTAATTCACTTAACATAAATAAAAAAACCTTGCTGCCAATGCCGCAAGGTAGATTACAGTGGTTTCATGAATCATCCGGTTAATCTTCATCTGCTTCCATGATACCGGCTGACCGTTGTAAAGAGCCTATAAGCGCGCCCAGCATTTTTGTCATTTCCATGAGTTGGTTACGCGATTCTTCCTGCTCGTCGTGAGTAAGATATCCTCGTTTGCTGGCAAGAGCGGTATGCACAACGCATTCTCTTACAGAACTTTTGGCCATTTTCAGGTAATAAATAAACTGGCTTTTGTTTCGGGCTGAACCTTCTGCAATATGCAATGCGATTGCCTGTGAAGAGTCGAAAAACCTTCGTCCCATCCCCGAAGTTCCATCATCAGAAAAGCTGTTTACTTTTCTGAATACCCAATCAATATAATCGAGTGATTTATGATACACTCTCAGGTCTTCAAAACGAAAGAAAGTGGTAGTTTTTTCAAGTTCCGAATCCATGTCAGAAGTTTTTTGGTTAGTTAAAGACTGCGGCCTGGCTGTTTATTTTTTGATATTGAAATGTTTATCAAAATTTTAGCTAATATAGTCAGAGAAACAACTAAATAACAAAAAAGTTGCCTGATATTTTCAGTGCCTTGCTAAAAAAAATCTGTTCCTCTCCGGAAAACGTTTTATTTTCCGTTAAAACTTAGCATTAAGGCACTAGATATCAGGCAACTAACACATCAACACGATAACAGCGCTGATAAGTTCCGGATTCTATTTATTTACCTGGAAAGTAGTATCTCCGGTTTCAAAGAAAGCAACAATTTGCCTGGCGGCTGCCAGCCCTGCGTTATTATTTGCCTCAGAAGTCTGAGCTCCCATCTTTTTGGGAGTAAAAAAGAACCTTCCTGCATACTTTTCAGCTATTTCTGACTTGCAGTCGGGCTCCACATCCGACATGTATTTAAAATCAGGACGTTCGGTAAATATCCTCAAAAGCCCTTCTTCATCAACAACTTCTTTACGCGCTGTATTTACGAGTGTGGCACCTTTAGGCATTTTAGAGAGCAATTCGCAATTAACCGATTTCTTTGTTTGCGCATTGGCCGGCATATGCAGTGATATATACTGACATTTGGCATACAATTCGTTAACGTCGCTCACGGGTATCACACCGTCTTCAATCATCAACTGAGCATCAACAAACGGATCAAAGGCAAAAACTTCCATTGAAAAGCCTTTGGCAATGGTTGCAACGGCCTTGCTAACATATCCGTAAGCATGTAAACCAAGTTTCTTGCCTTTCAACTCAGTGCCCGATGTACCGTTGAAATTGTTGCGGGCTGCATACACCATCATGGCAACTGCAAGTTCGGCAACTGCGTTTGAGTTTTGCCCGGGTGTATTCATGGCCACAATTCCTGCTGCTTTTGCGGCTTCGAGGTCGATGTTGTCGTATCCGGCTCCTGCCCTTACAACGATTTTGAGGTTTTTTGAAGCAGCAATCACCTCTTTATCAATAATATCGCTGCGGATAATAACTGCATCGGCCTGGGCAGCAGCATTGATAAGTTCGGCTTTGGTTGTATAGTTTTCGAGCAGCAGCATCTCATGGCCTGAAGCCTGCAAAATTTTCTGTATGCCTTCAA
Organism: Bacteroidales bacterium; assembly: GCA_035403045.1. Classification (GTDB taxonomy): domain Bacteria; phylum Bacteroidota; class Bacteroidia; order Bacteroidales; family UBA4417; genus UBA4417. The sequence goes on along the minus strand of DAONEL010000084.1, from coordinate 2,844 downwards.
CAGCTGCTTTTGCAAATGGTTTTTCGGTTGCTACCAATACTTTTTTCATATCAGGTTGTATTTGGTTATGCATTTTCCTTTTCAAATTCATTCATGCAATCCACGAGTGCCTGTACACTTTCGATGGGAAGGGCATTATAGGTTGAAGCCCTGAATCCGCCTACCGAACGGTGACCTTTTATACCGACCATGCCCCGCGATTTGGCAAATTCCATGAAAGCATCTTCCTTATCTTTATACTGTTCCTTCATCACGAAGCAAATATTCATGATCGAACGGGAGTCCTTTTCGGCTGTACCAACAAACATCCTGCTGTTATCAATGGCATCATACAGGAGTTTTGCCTTTGCAAGGTCAAGCTCTTCCATTTTCTTCACGCCACCCGTTTCCTTTACCCATTTGAGTGTCTCTTTCAGGGTATAAATATTGATACAGGGAGGAGTGTTGAACATGGAACCTTCTTTGATGTGGGTTCTGTAATCGAGCATGGTGGGAATAGCCCTTTCAACCTTGCCGAGCATATCTTCTTTTACAATCACAAAAGTTACGCCTGCGGGGCCGGCATTTTTCTGGGC
>DAONEL010000084.1:0-2169 GCA_035403045.1 Bacteroidales bacterium | reverse complement strand
GCTTCATCAATAACTGCCTGAAAGTCCTTGCTGCGGTGCGAAATTTCGAGTATCGACATCCCGATACCGTTGAAATCGAGAACGGCTTTTGCCGTATTCTCAATGGCGATGCGCGGCAGAATGCAGGGGCCGGCATTGAAATTGTGTTTCTTCATGACTAAAGTTTTATGTTTTGTTTTGAAACTTAATCTGTTACAAAAATATTAATACACCTTCACTGCAGGCTGTATTTGTTACAAAAGTAAAAAAGCGGCTGCTGGTTTCAAAGAAAAAGACAAAAAATCATTTGGGAGGTAGCAAATTGTAATTCAATAGTTTACGCTCCTCCTGTTTCTTTCCTGTCGAAGGATTGTTGGCTTCAACCCCTTCAGCGAAAAGCCACTTCCCCTTACGGAAAATGAACGCATCATAGGTGTTGCCCACAGGGACATAATATTCATACTGCCCTTCGAACCTGGGGTCGAGCGGTACCAGGTGATCGGTCACAATCATCCATATCTGTTTACGTTTCACTCCTTTACCTTTCGGAACCAAAAGCGTTTGATAATCGTACCGCAAAACAAGTGAGGCATCTTCGGCATATTCTATCACAACCCTTGGCACTACGCCTTTGGCTGTATGAAAAACGGGCATTCCAAACACCGGAGAACCATCGGGAGAAAAACTCAATACCTCAATCAGTTTACTGTTGGAATTATTATCAATACCGTCCCAGCCAAGCAGCAGGTAAATCTTTTGCTTGCCCGTTTTACAGGGAATGATTTTGTAATAAAGAGCTCCGTACCAGTCAGTTGGAGTTAAATCAGGGGTATTAATAATAGCAGCCTTGTTTTTTGAATCCGATAATTTGAAAATGCGCGGATTATCGCCACCAGTCAACACTATGCCATAATATGAGAACCTGCCATCCGATTCATGGATGTTCCAGGTAAATATCCTGAAACTTTTGTCGTCAGCCGTGAGCTTACCTATTCCTTTTATTGAATCAAAAGGATATTCGAAACTTCCAGGCAGGGCAAGTACCTGCTGAAAAGCGGCAGAAAAATCCTCGCTACAGGCTTTCATGGCAACATCATCCTTTTGTTGCCAGATGCGCTCGCTCATCCTGTACAATGAATCCTCAAGCGGCCTGAAATCAGCCTGTTGTGAAAATAAATCATTATGAAGCACAACAACAAACAGCGCATTCAAGGCGAGGACGATCCCTTTTTTCATGATAAAGAGGCAAAAATTTTAATCAATACCCATCAAACGAAAATCATGGCAAACTTAGTATTTACCTTCAGTAGTGCAATGATAAACTTTAATTTTGCCGGTATCAATAACATAATCAGCCTTGAGGAATGGAGAAGAGGATAATCCCGTTGCAGCAAAGAATTGAAGCATTTGTCAGGCTTGGCCGTTACCTTGCAATGGCGGCTGATGACAATAGATCCGGGGAAGTGACAGACCAACCGGAGCTGCTCCGGAACCTCATTGAATCCAAATCTTTAGCATTAGCGCACAATCCTTGGTTCATTACGGAGAACATCAATCATTCACTCCAAACCTGGGCTGACGCGCTAACCGAACAAAACATCAGGGAGTGGCTGGCCCCTTATTCTGATGAACTGAAATCAATAAAAGAGCCCTTCACGGTTGCCGTGGTGATGGCCGGGAACATCCCGCTGGTGGGGTTTCACGACTTCCTCAGTGTGCTGATCTCAGGCAACCGTTTCCTGGGGAAACTCTCGGCTGATGATGCTTACCTGCTAACTGCCGTTGCAAAACTTCTGGTCGCCATCGAACCTTCCTTTGAATCTTACATTGAATTCACAGCCGAAAGACTTGAAGCTTTTGATGCAGTGATTGCCACCGGCAGCAACAATACATCAAGGTATTTTGATTATTACTTTGGCCGGTACCCGCATATCATACGTCGAAACAGGAACGGAATTGCAGTGCTCACAGGCAATGAAAGTGCTGCAGAACTTCAGAACCTGTCACATGATATCTTTCGCTACTTCGGCCTTGGCTGCCGCAATGTTTCGATGATCTATGTCCCTCGTAATTACGACTTTACACCGCTGGCTGAAGCCTGCATACAGCAATACGGGCTCCTGCTCATGCATCACAAGTATATGAACAACTATACCTACCAGCGGGCCATACTCCTGATGAACAGCATCC